>CANQAL010000020.1 GCA_947589255.1 Candidatus Gastranaerophilales bacterium
ACTTTTAGTAAGTAGAAAGAGGATTGCTTCTATCAAGTTCAATTTAATCAAAACACAAGCAAAATTATAAATCAAGAAAAATTTTTATATTTTTGTAACTTAACTTAAAGAAATTTACTACTATATTTTTATTATATTTTATATAATTAATTATTATGAATAAGAGTTTATCTGCAAAAAATATAAAACTTTTTGTAAGTGATTTCGACGGTATATTCACGGACGGAATGCTGGAAGTATTTTCTGACGGAAGAACCTCCAAAAAAATCAGCTATAGAGATATTATGGCAATATCGATAATTTTAAAAAAAGGAATAAAATTTGCTATTCTCTCCGGCGAAAAATCTTGTGCTATCGATATTATTAAAGAAAAGTTTCCAGTGATTGATTCATTTCAAAATGAACGCAACAAAATAAATATATTAAAATCATTAATGGAAAAGTATAATATCAGCACTGAAAATGTTCTTTATATCGGAGATGATATAAATGATATTGATTGTCTTAAAATAGCAGGCTTCCCATTTACGGCTTCAGATGCACATCCGAATGTAAAAAATCTTGAAAATATTAACATCACTAATGCAAAAGGCGGGCATGGAGTAATAAGAGAAATTGCTGATTCTATATTATGAATAATTTTTTTCTTCAAATATTAAAAAAAATTAATAAACTCGACGATTATACAACTCAATATTTAAAAGCTTCAAATAATATTGAAATACCTGCTCTTGCATATACAAACTGGGGAATGCATCTTGCTCAGACCAAAGATTTTAAAAGTGCTATAGATAAACTTGAAACAGCTATTTTAATGTCTAATCAAAATCCTAAGCCATGTATAAGTTTAGGTATAATCTACGCAAAATTAAAAGAATATGACAAGGCTGAAACTGCATTAAAACTTGCAATAAAAAGAGATTCTCAAAATGCATATGTTTATTCTATCTTAAGCAGTGTTCAAACTGCGGTTGAAAATTTTGAAGAATCTGAAATCAATATAAAAAAAGCCTTGAAATTAGAACCTAAAGATTCCGAAATTTACCTAAATTACGGTATATTACTTATAAAACAAAAGAAAAAACTTAAAGCAATTGAAATGCTTAAAAAAGCAAAACTTTATAACTCGCTTAACCCCAATATTTATTTTTTACTTGGAGTAATGTTATTTGAAACCAACAATATCCCCGATGCTTTTAATGAATTTAAAAGTCTTGAGGCTTTAGAACCCATATATAAAAACTTAAATTATTACCTTGCATTATGTTACAAAAAAGAAAATAACAACTTGGCAGTTATTGAATATGCCGAAAAAGCATTGGAGGAAAATCCTGAAAATCCTTTAATATATATTATGCTTGCTCAAAGTTATTTTAACATTGATAGGAATGATAATGGATTTAAAATTCTTGAACAGGGGAGCTTAAAAGGTATTTGTGATTGTGAACTTTATTTGTTCTGGGCTGTTGCATTACTTAAAATAAATAAAGTTGCAGAGGCAAAAGACAAATTATATAAAGCATTGGAGCTTAAAAAAGATAATGACAAGATTATATACAGATTAGGAGAATGTTTTCTTAAAGAAAACAATTTAGAAGAAGCTGAAAAATTATTTAAAGAAGCAATCGAAAAAAACTCCGAAAATCATTTGGCAATAGCGGATTTAGGTAAATTATACTACAATAAAAACGAGTATGAAAAAGCACTTAAATTATTTTTCAATGCAATAGATATTTCATCAAAAAATACTTATTTATATTTTTACATAGGAAATATATATTATAAGCTGGAAAAATTAAAGAAAAGTATAGATTACTATGAAAAAACAATAGAATACCATCCAAATCATATCGAAGCATACATAAATTATACTATATGTCTTATGGATATAGGGAATATAAAAGAAGCTTTAAGGAAAATCCGCACTGCATATCAATTAAACAGAAATTCTGAAAAAATTTTATACCTATATGCCATAATTGATTTAAAAGCAGGAATTTACACTGATGCAATAGAAAAAGCTGATTTATTATTAAATATTTCCCCTTTAAATAAAAATGCAAAATTAATAAAGACGCAGGCTTTAATAAATATCAATAAACCTCAAGAAGCATTAAATATACTATATTCAATAAAAGAAGAAGAGAAAAATACTCCCGTATATTATTATTTATGTTATTGTGCATATAAAATACTTGTAGATGATAATCCTTCGGATTATAATAAAAAAATGCTGGAATTATATTTAAAAAATTATGAAGAAATCAATCAAGACAAAAATATAAATCCGATTAATACATATATAAGCGAGACATTAAGCATAAATAAAGGGTAAGATTGTGGGAATTATAGTTCAAAAATTCGGCGGTACATCGGTTGCGGATCCTGAAAAAATCCACAATGTAGCTAATGCCGTAATAAAAGAAAAAGAAAACGGGAATGATGTTGTTGTTGTTGTATCAGCAATGGGACATACTACCGATTACCTTATAAAACTGGCAAAAGAAGTAACTAAAAATCCTGATTCAAGAGAAATGGACATGCTGTTATCTACCGGGGAACAGGTTTCAATAGCATTACTGGCTATGGCAATACAATCTCACGGTTATAATGCGGTAAGTATGAACGGACAACAAGTAGGAATAATAACTGAATGTATCCATTCTAAAGCTCGTATTGTAGATATTAAAACGGAAAAGCTTCAAAAACATTTAAAAGAAGGAAAAATTATTGTAGTAGCAGGATTCCAAGGAGTTACACCGGATGGTGAAATAACAACTCTGGGAAGAGGCGGCAGTGACACTTCTGCCGTCGCAATAGCAGCTGCTCTTAATGCAGACAGATGCGATATATATACGGATGTTGAAGGTGTTTATGCAACAGACCCCAGAATTGTTCCGAATATTCAAAAATCAGATATTATTTCTTATGAAGAAATGCTTGAACTGGCAAGAGTCGGTGCTAATGTATTACACCCCAGAAGTGTTGAAACCGCTAAGCAATTTAATGTTCCTTTAAGGGTTCGCAGTTCTTTTAAATTAGATAATTTAGGCACTTTAATTATAGGAGTTGAAAATATGGAAATTTATAAACCGGTCGCAGGTGTAGCTGCTGATTCTTCTCAAATAAGAATTTTACTATCGGAACTTCCGGATATCCCCGGTACCGCCGCTAAAGTATTCGGCGAACTCGCTAAAAATAACATAAGTGTTGATATGATTATTCAATCCTTAGCCTCTAACGGTACTAACTCTATTGCATTTACCGTTGATGAAGGTGAAATTGAAAGTGCTATTGAAATCGTTAATAAAGTTAAAACAGACTTTAATGCCGGTGAAATATCCGTTGATGATAATATTGCTAAAGTTTCTATTGTAGGGGCAGGAATGGTAGATAGACCGGGTATTGCTGCAGATATGTTTAAAGCTTTAGCTGAAAATGATATAAATATTAAAATGATTTCTACCAGCGAAATTAAAATAAGTTGTTTAGTTGAAAAAGAAAATGCAAATAAAGCAATAAAAGCATTATGTAAAGAATTTGGGCTTGAAACAGAAATTGAAGCAGTAGTTAAAGGCGATTTGCCAAATGTATAAAAACAAAAAAAGCGGGGAGCGCAGTATGCGCTCCCCGCTTTTTAATACCAATTTCTTTTTTCTACAAGATACTGTTCTTCTATATTAGTAATTCTATGGTGTGCTGATTTTGTACTTTGTTCAACCGCAACCATTCTTTCTATTAAATTATTATGTTTGTCCTGCTTTTCTTCCAATCTTACAATTTGCTGTTCTATAAACTTTATACTCATTGCAAGCCCGCCTATAAAAATCCCTGCAGAGATAACATTTATAATCATTAACAGGATAAGTTCCGCCGAAATATTCATTTATTTCCACCGCCCCGCAATTTTTTGATAATTATCAACGGAATGTTTTACCAGCCATCTTTTTAACGGGCAAACATCCGCACTTTTCATACATCCTATTAGTACCAATGTAGAAAGATATCTGTCATTATTTATAAATTCATGGTTTTCGCAGAGTTTATCATGAAGCATCGATGCAATTTGAAAATCCGGTTCGGTTTTAGAGCCGATTAACCGCCAAAAAAGACGGGGTATTGTTGCCCCGTCCCATTTGTATCCCTTTTCAATAATGAACTTATATTCTATATCCTTTCTTTTATCTTTTATATTTATTGATATATTCTCAAGATTTACAAAAGGTTCTTTTTTTACAGATGCTTTTTCTTCTTTTGTCATTGAAGGGATAGGAAATAACATTGTTGTTTTTGGAATTTTATCAAATTCTATTTTTATTTTTTTATCTTCATACCAGTTTATCATCTTGAATTCCTTCCAATTTCTGAGGTAAGTCTTTATTTAAAAACAAATAATCCAAATCATCACAAGAATATCCCAGTTTTGTCCCGATTAAATCAATCAAGGGATTACCTCGATAATATTCATTCGCATACTCAAACTCTATTAATGCTTCAGTGTCTGTTATTTGTTCTTTTATTTGCTCCGGTGTTATACCTTTTGCTTTGTATAACGCAAGAAATACTTCCCTTTTTGTTAAAGATAATAAGTTAATGCGTTCCCGTTCTTTTTGTTTTATCTCTTCATCCGTCATTCCAAGCGCAATAAGTCTTTCTGCTTCCTCTTTTATCTCGTATCCTTTTTGATGATTAAATTTAACAATAAAACCTAATTTTTCTTTTTCTGTATATGGCTTTATTAAAACTGCTTTTACTTCCATTCTCTTAATTTCCTCCGTTTTGTTGTGAAGAGGTAACTCCCTCCCACCATAAATTATCATTAATTTTTATATAGCATTCTTTTAAATAAACTATTCCGTCTGTAAACGGGTATGGTTTACTGGTGCTATAATCATTACCTATGAACATATTTTGATTCCAAAATATGGTATCAGTTGTACTGTAGATAACTAAATCCCAGTTATTACCGTCTGTACTAATTTCAGCTTTTAAATTAAAGGGAGTTCCATCATCTGTTTCCCAGTTCGCATTTTTATCCCATAATATTCTCGCATAATATATAGTTTCGTTTAAAATCTTTATTTTTTCATTAATTTTCGTTGTTTTTATCCAACTGGAACCGTCGGCACTTATTGATATCGAAAAATTGTGTGTATCAGCTAATAGTACAATTTGAGGTGTACCATAATTTGAAACACCTTGTTCAATAATATCTTGTCTTGCAGTACTTGTACCTGTTTTAAATTTTACTTGAAATTCAAGTTTGTTAATATCAATATTTAATGGGATTTTATCAATAACCGCATAATTAAACCGGGAAAAATTACTTAATTCAAAATTTTCTGATAAAGCAACCTGACCTATTAATTTTACATTTGCTTTTTCCTTTTTTATATTCCACTCTCCTGTTAAATCAATCAAATAGCATTTTTTTTCTCTGTTAATAACGGAGAATCCGCTATTTTTCTGCATGTCTCTATAAATATATAGAAGCTTAGGTTCTACTTCTTTTTTTATATATAATGTCACTAATACTCTCCTTCTTTTAAGTAGCCTGTAACTTTCCATTGAATAGTGTTTAATCCATCTGCGGGGTATCCATAGACATCGAAAGAAGTTGTTGTAAAATTAAAAGGTTCGCTATCGTGTGCCCCATAAATACTTGCCCTATAATTACCTGTTACACCTCTTGAATTAAGACAAAGATAATTTGTATCTTCCATTTCTTTTAAAAGATTTACCGTATAGACAGTATCAGAATTTGTGGTAAGTCTTCCCCATTGCTCACAATATCCGTCAGTCCAAATACGATAACCGGATGCTCCATTTGTATAAGTATCAATAACACATTGTGCAGGGGTTAATTGGCTTTTTAAAACACAATCTTCTAATATTTGTCCTGCGTCAATAAGTTCAATATTTTCAACGGCATTTGCAACTTTAAAATACAACCCTATATTTTCACTATTTGCAATTTCTTGAGCTGTCTGAGGGGTTGCATAACCTTGTGTTTTCCAAAAACAATAATAATTGGTATCAATTGTTATCTCAAACTGATTTGGAGTAATTGCAACGGGATAATTTCTTATTGCATCTGCACTTGTAGTACCTGCTGTGTCTGTAGTTTGATAGGCTTGAGATATTAATATATTATAATTTGTATCTCTGTATGAAAGAGGCAATTGAATAACAGCATAGGTTACACCTTTTGGATTAATTCCGCCCTGTTCCAACCACCCGTCTGAATACAGATTGTACCAGCTTGGGTCTTCATCTGTCGGTTCTTTTTTATCAACAAGAATTCTTGCACTTGATATTGTGTTTAAAATAGTTGTTTTTAAAGGGGTTTTAAATGTTTGAGTTTCTTCATTAATTATCCAATATTCAGAATAATCCCTATCCGAAAGTTTTTCGTTTTCTTTTACTACTTTAAAACCGTCTCCGTATTTTGTTTCTTCTCCTTTTAATATTTTAACAAGCTCATTATATGCACTTTCATATATTTCCCCGCTTGCCTCTGTACCTGCTTTTATCCAGCTAACATGGTTCGGTTTAAAATCAAAATACATACCCGTAAATAACGGAACTGTATCATTTTCACTGGCGGCAACTTCCGTAACTTCTGTTTGTGCTTTTGTTATTGTCGTATTTCCCACAACCATATAGATTAAGGTTTTAACGGCAGGCGGTTGAACAGTAGTTGAAGAGCCATATATGGGACTTGATAATGAAGCATCAAACATAATTAGGGGGACTTGAAAACCTGTTGTAGTTCCATTTTCTTGACTTTGACTATATTTCTCACCCAGTTTAAATGCTCCGGTAGGCTGTACCTGGGCATTAACGTATAACCTTCCGCCCAACGTACCCTCAATATTCGGCAACCCTGCTTTAACACTGTTTCCTATTTCCGAAATCTCTGCGTTTTGAAAAAAGTATTTATTTTTAGGCAATAATATTCTTTCGTTTTCTTCATCTATACCGTAATACCAGGCTACACCCGTTTTTTCATAAATTTCATCTATTTTATCCTTGTCTTTAATTTCATAAAATTGATGTCCGTTTGAATATTTAAAAATTGAATATGTCCATTCTTCCGCATTAAAGCTTATTTGTTTTAATTGCCCTGAACCCTGTGCCAAGAGTCCATTTTTAAACACCAATCTATAATTTTGAAATTCTTCGTTTGTATTAATTTCAAAAATTTGTTCTTGACCTAAACTAAAAACTTGACCTATTTTAGTATCCAAAACAGTATAATCTATATCAGGCTGCGGTGCTTCACTTAATACTCCGTTATATCCCCATAATTCCCATTCTCTCGGATATTCGGGAGCCGAATCACTGTCTGCCGTTATTAAATAACTTTTTAATCTTACCTTTTTACCGTAATCAATATTAATCCAGTATTTAGTCCAATCACTGCCAATTACATTAGAAGCTTGTGTCCCGTTAAATATACTTTTCAGTACTTCTGTATTGTTATTTACGTCAGATATAATAATACCATTTTGCGCCATAGAGCTAAATATCGGTAAAGGAATATCTTTATATATTTTTTCCTCTGTTGACTTATGATATTCTTCTATACACTTATCATAAAAATCAGGATAACCGTAGCGCCCGTCTTGTGCTTCTTTATATACATATTCGCCTAATAATTCTAATCCTTCACTCTCTTCAAAAGTTAATTTATGGTCTTTGGTGATGAGGTCGAATAAATTCCATTTGGGAGAAGAAAGAATTCCTCCTTCTTTAACATATGTTGTTTTGTTATCAGGCTTTATCATACCTAAAGAATTTTCTTCTGCCGGTTTTATTATATTTAATGCTTCCGTTATTTTATCTAAATATGTTTTTACATAATCTGAATTTTTTACAGCTTCTAATGCTGATTTTTCAGCCTCTTTTGCTTGCTGTTCCGAATGCTCGGAAAATTGTTCAGATTTTGCTTTAATTTCATTTAATAACTGGATTATTCCTTTTTCTGTTTCTTCATAATTACTTCCTTCGGGAATTTTTACCGATTTTCTTATTTTTCTATCCAATATTTGTAAAATTCTTACTATATAGTCAAAACTCCATTCAACAGCTTCCCAGGCCATACTTCCCGAATTTTCAAATTTGCTTTCTTGTTTAATCGGAAGTGTTAATTCTAATATAATTTTTTCATCTTCTGATAAAACTTTATATTCCGAAGTCTCTAACGGAAATGTTATATAACTTCCGTTTTTACTTCCTGTCTTATTTATTGAATAATCTATACCATTTTTAAGTTCTATTGATGAACCATATTTATTTATATAAGTTACTTTTAGTTCATCTTCATTTTCTATTAAAAAATCAAAATCAAATTGGGTAGCAGAATTATTCCCGCAAAATGTATTCACGGGGATTGTTGATGATACGGTCATTTTTCTTTCCTTCCTATTTCCTGTTATATCGTTCAAGTGCTGATTTTATTATTTTATTTCTGGATTCTATATCTATTTCACCTTTATTTTTTTTCTTATAGTCATTTATTGCAGATATCGTATATTTTATAAAATTATATATTTCTTCTGTTTTTATATCGGAAATATCCGATAACACTTTTGAAATATAATCATAGTCCGAAACAAATACTATATTCTCTTCTTCTGTTTGTTTTTTTAATTCTTCTATAATTTTAAAATCTTCCTCAGAAAAAAAAGTCCTTAAATCAGATATATCCTTTTTCTTAAATTCCTCATAGTTCTCATACAGTTCCTTAAATAAATTTATAAATTTTTCTTTATCCGTTTTTATATATTTTTTATTTATTATTTGTTTTATGTATTCTTTTTTATTTTTTTGATTTTCTTTAGGAAGCGAAAAATCAATATACAATATTGCCTTATCGGGTTCAGTCTTTAGAACTTCAATAATTTCTTTCCAATTATTTTCATTCTGTTCCTTTTTCTTGGATTCTGTTTCTTTTTTTCTTTCTGATTTAAATTCATTAAAAAAATGTCTTATTAAAGGTTCTATATCTTTATCCTTTACAAGAGATATTTCTTTTTCATTTTCTTTTTCAGACAAATTATAAGAGAATAGTTCCTTTGCCCAGTTATAAGCAATGACATTATTCTTTAATTCTTTTATACAATATTCAATATTCTCTCTGTCTGCGACATTTAATTTATTTTTATATTTTTCGTAAAATACCGATGCTTGTACATTTTTATCTTTTATAAATTCATTTATTAAAGATAAATAAAAATCAGACTCAAATATTTTTATTTTGCTTTCTTTTGTTTTATTATCCCATTTTTCTTCATTTGCCATAATTTCAATTATTTTTGCTGCTTGATTATATGATGAAGAAACTATTTCAGAATTATATCTGTATAAAACAGCTCTTTCTTTTGCGGAACTAATTGCACTTTCATATACCTCTAATTCCCATTCCTTTAATTGTTTTTTCTCATATAACTCCATTTGTTCTTTTATTGCATTAATTTTAGTGTTTTTTAATAACACTGCCTGAGTGCGGGAATTAATATCAGTAAATACGATTTTTGTAATCTTTGAATTTATTAAAGTCTCTAAATTACTGATAAATTCTTTTGTTTTATTTTCTACATTTTTGCCTGTCAATGTGTAGAATCCGTTTTCCGAGAATAAAATTTCTCTCTCCCATTCATCAATTGTATTAGAAAGCTCTAATATTTTTACATTATCCGTATTTTCAGGATTGTTTATATCTGCGGAATTCTCTTGTATAAACGGAATTTTTCGCAGAGAAAATTCTTGTATCATTATTTCCTGTTCCTTTCTTTTATATCAAGGCTTGCACAACCTGCATAGCCGAATTATGTCCAAGTGTATATAAACCTTTTCCGTAATTCTTCTTCACATAAAGGGAATTTAATGAAGCATTTTGATAATAACTGTTTGCCATATTAATATATTTTTTAGATCTGTTTTCCGAATTATTCAGAGTAGAAAGTGCATTATTTTCACCTTTTATTTTTTCATCATCAATCATATTCATAACAGATTCAGATGCTAATGATAAATTTGAAGCAGCTGCTTTTGTCTTAATATTATTCATATTTAAAATAGCATTAAGTTTTTCCCGTCTTGCCTTTTCAATACCTTCTTGTCTAATCATTGCAGCATTATTCTCTGCTTCTTTACCTTGATTTATAATTTGCTGAGTTCTATATTTAGCTTCAGCTTTTTGTTGATTTAATTCTAATATACCGGCAATAACATTCCCGTTTGCAGCCGCAAAAGATGTTATTTCAACTATACACATTTATTTTCCTTTCTTTTTGTTAACTTATAGAAAAATTCAAAATCCTTTTCAATATTAAGTTTTTGCGGATTAGGACATCCAAAATTAAACCCCAGTTTATGAAGCCAGTTTTTTGCTTCTTTATTTGATTTATAAATGTAGTTGTACATCAGTTCATATTTTTCAGATGCTTTACTAATTTGATGTTTTAACTCTTTTATAAATAAAGTTTTATTATTTTTTACATAATTCGTAGAAAGAAGCCAAATGCAGGCAATATTGGAATTTTTTTCAAACAATTCATGAAAACCGCCCATTGCAATCGGAACACAATTTTTATTTTCATCTTTTCCGTAAACAACAAGGATTTTTTTATCTTTTAAATTATCTGATATTTTTGTAAACCAATTACCCTGCCACATGGCTTGTAATTCTTCTATATCCTCTTTTCTGAGATGATTTAATATATAATCTATATCTTCTTTTTTTGGATTTTTTTTAATCATTCATATCTCCTAAAGTTATATCCATCGAAATTGAATTAACAGTTAAAGGAAGCGGATAAGGCTGTTTAATATGTACGGTTGCATTTTCGGTAAAGTTTGAAAAACAATAAACAGGAATACTTCCCGAATATAAATAATTGGAATTGTTGATACTTTTTATGCTTCTGGCATTTTGATTAACAATTCCGCTTGTACCGACTACAAAAAAGTCTTCTCTTGATTTATCAACCGTAATATCAATAGAATTAACAATTTTAAGAATTCCTGTTGTATTTTCACCTTCTAAATTAAGAGTTTCTAATTCAAATTCATAAGGCAAGCCTGCTATAATCTTTGATGCAGGGCGATTTAATATGATACAGCCGTTTTTAACAGTTAAATCTGTTTCAACACCGCCATCAGCAAGGACATTTATAGTTTCTCCTTCCAAATGTTCAAGCCCTGAAACTTGTTTAACGGGAACTCCTTCATATTTTAGCGAGCAATCCAAAAATACCCCATCCTCGGTTTTTTCTATATACCTTGATGCCATTCGTTCAATAAATCTTTTGGTTTGCCCGTTTATTTCCCTTTTTACCGTAAAATAAACAACATCTTCAAAACCTTCTCTTACTACCGCAACAGATTCAAATTTTCCTTTTGTTTCATGCCTGTGCCAGCCTGCAACCTGCTGTTTTTTATTGTAAGTTATTGCATTCAAAGTCCCGTCAGACATAACGCACCAAAGAATTCTATAAGGTTCTTTTGCGTATGCCATATCAACTATTTGCTTTCCTTCAAAAAGGTGGCTTGCGTAAATAGAGAGTTCTTCGCCGTCATAGCTGTTAGAAACGTAAGTATATCCTAAATCTCTTACAACCGACCCGCCCGATTGAACAAATAAAATCATATTACCTGATACAACGGGGGCGACATTTGAACACCCGTAAAAGCTTTGAGGCGACGCAACAAGCGAGGAGGATGCCGTAAAAGCCCCGTCCGAGCCGTTTAATTTCCATTCACCGCCTGAAGTCAATATAATCAAATCATTCATAGCTAAAATATGTCTGATTTCGTTAACTTCTCTTTCCGATAGTGTTATATTTATTGAATCTGATGCTGATAGAGGTCTTGATATATTAAAATTATTATTTGTTGATGTTTGAGATGCAACTAACTGCTGAGGGCTGTTTTTCAGACACGCATATACTTTTCTTTGCTGGAAATAGTTAACGCAAGCAGGATTATTATCATTTTCAAAGGGATTAGTAAAAACAGGTGCAGTAGAAGTTAAATCGGGTTCTATTTTATCATCCGTAAAAGTTGTTTCGGAGGTTGTTCCGATAAATCCGAAAACACCATTTACACTTTTATAAATATTGTATTCCGCAGCATTTTCAACTTCATCAAAAGTTATTGTAATATACTCTGCAACTCCCCAATTTGCTTCAATCTCTCCTACAACGGAAACAACTTCGGAACGATTGCTTTCTTCATATGTTTCTTTTCTTACGGCAGTTACAACATAATTATATGTTGTTGTATTTTCAGCTCCGCCTTTCCAAGTTGCATTAAGGTTTACGGGCGGTTCTATCATCGGCTTAAATGAAATATCTTTCAACTCCCAATCCGTATGAGAAAGTCTGGATAGTTCATAAGGATTATATTTATTATTGCAAAGTGTAAGTACATCCGCATTTTGTGCATATTTTATATTAAATAAATCCTCTTGATTGTAAGGAGTTGTAATTTCTACTGGAATATTATCCTCCGAAAGAATTTGAGCACCGTCTTTTATAAACCTTGCATAATTGTTTCCCAATTCAATTATATATGTTTGTTCCGTATTAAAAGAAAACGGAATTAATCTTACGGAATTAGATGAATCCTTAACCTCGCAAACCAGCTCTAAACCCGCCCTGTTACTCACACAGCCCTCAGCTCTGACAAAACCGTTCTTTAAAGTTTTTAATCCGACTGAATATTTTGATAAATCACTTCTTGAATACAAGGCAGGACTTAACTCTCCGCCCGTAAATGATTTTTGCGTATACCTTACCATTTTATTTTTCCTTATCTTTCATCAAACCAACTGCAGCTGTCACTATTTTTTACATACCCCTCTGAAGCATTTAAAGCTTTTGCTTTTGCAAGCATACTGGTATAAATATTCAAACAATCACTTTGAATACTCCTGCTCCCTGTTATTGACGGAGCGCTTAAAAATGCCAAATACCAGCATAAAGCCATTGTAAATTCGGTCGAATAAAATGTTTCATTATCAATCAATCTTGTATATCTTAAAACCGCAGGGGTTAAATTTGTATTTATTACTTTATTCCCCGATTGATTTGATGCAATTTCAAATTCCACAATGTTATTATCACAAAATGGAATTATTTCTCGGGCAAACATACAGTCATTAGGATAATCATATTCGTATAAAAATTTAGGATTTTGCGGAATATTCCCCGTTAAAGTTAATTCTCTATAGGCACATGCAAAATTCCAATCAAAATCTTTTAACACCTGCTCTTTCGCACTGTCATAAAATTCATTTAAAATAACGGTATTTTTATCACTTTGATTTGCATTTTGTATACTTACACTTACTCTTAAATTCTTTAGAACTATATTAAATATTTTTGCTTTTGTATAATTCATTTTTTCTCCTTTTTTAAAAAAAACTGAAATCCGAGCTGCCTCGGATTTCAGAAATAATGTAAAGAAAGTTACTTATATATTATGAAAGCTTTCTTCAATGCCATCAGCGATACCTGCGGTAATAGTACCTTTTGTCGGCTTTTCTTCTCCGTTAACCGTATAATTTAAGCGCATATAGCCTAAATTCCCTTTCGGTAAAAATTTAATTGTTGATAATGCACCTTTCTTTAGTTCAGCTAAAAGCATTGTATGTTCAATTAAATCAACCGGAGCTGAAAATTCTTCATTAAGTGAAGTCTGCACTTTTATTGTTAAACTTGTAAGATTATCAAAATCTTCGGAAACTTGTATAAATAATTCTATAGGTGTACCGAAAGAAACTTCTCTTTTCCCCATATCCAAAATATTTTCGGAATTACAAGTATCAGTTACAGCCTGTTTATTTGAAAATAATCCTTGTTCATCTAATATCATTTTAATATTCTCCCTTCTTATTAAGATACTTTTTCTTCGTTGAAAGTAATTTGTTCACATTCACGAATTGGAATATCTTTATAATGAAGAACATTGTCGTTCAGATATTCTTTTATAGTGAAGTTTACATTGGTTTTTGATTTTAATTGTGCTTCAAAGTGCATAAGAACCGTAGAGTTGCAGTAAATGAATGTTTTACCTGTTTTAGCATATCTTTTGATTTTGTAATATGCCTGATTTAAAAGAGCCTCTAAATCCGGAGCGCCTTCCGTGCCGAGCGCAGCGAGGCTTATATTTGCTATTCTGCAGGTAGAGCGCCAATCTCTTAATGATAAACCGACATCCATTTTAAAGTGATCCTGATATACTTTTCTTTTTCCGCCTGTCGGACTTGTTTCGGTTAATATACCATCATCTTTATGCTGTACACCTGCTTGTGAGTTTTGAGGATATATTAATGATGTATGTAAATCACCCCATGTTACAAGCCATATAGATGTGTTATCCGTGCCTGTACCGCCCGCATCAATTATGTTGTAACCAATCTTTTTAGGGTCATTTGATTTTTTTGAATATCTTATTGCAAGTCCGTCAAAAGCTGCCGCATTTTCTTTTATGCTTCCGTAAAAGATTGTTTCGGATAATTTTTGATTCATTGCATCAATAAAAGCCGAAGCTTCCGACATTCTAAATCTTTTCGGGCTTTCGGATTTATCAACCAAATCAACATCCACTACGGAATATGTTTCTAACATGCCTGTAACATCTTTAACCTGTTCGGTTGTTGATTTTGATGTAGGCACATAGCCGTATAAAGTTCTGAATACGGCGGTAGGAAGTCCTGTTCTTATTGTTGTAATGTGATTTGATCCATCATTACACTGAAGAGCATTTGCATCTTGAAGAACTTCATTTGTTTCTGACATCATTTCAATAACTTCTGCGGCAATTTTACCGTTTTCTGTTCTTTTAAATCTGTCAGCGAGTGTTAAATAACTTGAGCCTAAAGTTGCCATTTAAATTTCCTTTCTTGTTTTTTCAATACTACATATTAGGGTAGAGAATATCTTCCCTGTTTTCTTTTGGTGCTGCCGCAATACCTACACCGTAAATAGAGTCATTTTGCATTCTTTTGCCGATGTTATAGAACATTTTTACTATTTTAGGATGGCAATTAAGCCCTGTTTCACTTAACAGTGCCTGCACATCACTGTCTGCAAATTGAGTATAGGCAATATTAGCAGTATTAAGAGTTCTTTCAAAATTGCATCCTCCGATTTCTCTGTCATAAATTAAATTCTGCTTGTAATTTTCAATTTTTTGTCTTTGTTGTTCAGCCATAGTTTTAGAGTAATTAGCACCCATATACTGTGTCAGCTTCACTGCCATAGACATTAGTTCATTAGCACTTTTTTGCGACAGATTGTATTTCCCCGCCAATTCATTGAACTCTTTTAATAAATTTTCGTCATAACAATAGTTTTCGGGAAGTTCAACACCCGAATAATCATATTTTTCAGGTTTGCCGTAACAGCTTTCTTCCTGAGTCACTTTGTTTGAAGAAGTATTATTTTGAACTTCTTCTTTTTTATCAAGTGCATTTTCACCTAAACCAAAAGTTTGTTTTTCATTTAAATTTTCATCAATCATGTTTTTCTCCTTCTTCTTTTACATCAAACCAAGTCTTGCCATTAAGTCACTGCCGTAAGAATCAGTGCCGGCAATATTTTTAATTATTTCAGAGCCTTCTTTTAACTGTTCAACAAGCTGTTTTTGAACTAAAGCTTCTTCTTCTTTCTGCTTTTTCTTTTCCACGTCTTCTGTCGGAACAATTTGTTCGGGCGAAATATTTGCATAATCAGCATAATCATCCACTATTTTATTTGCATTAAGCTTATTTCTTAAGGACGGGTCTAAAGCTTGTGCAAGATTTATAGTGAAGGTAGTAAACCTTTCCATAGCAGATATTTTTACAGCTTTTTGAGCCTGCGCTAAAGTAGAAACAAACTCAATATCCATATCAGCACCCATAATCTCAACAGGAGGCTCGGGCAGAATATTTAATTGAATACATTCGTCAAAAACCCAGTCTATAATTTGATTTAGTCCGTTATGAATTTGCTGAAGCAAAGGCGATAAAAGCACCATCTTTTCTTCTTTTAATTCATTTACTTCCGTTGCTGTTCTTGAGCGCTCTGCCGTATTTAAAATCATTGCAAATAAATCATTATAGAAGATTTCTTTTATCGACTGCTTTAATTTTTCAATAATAGAATCAACTTCCAAAATTCTCGGATTTACTTCATAAATCGGAGTTAAACCTCTTCCGTTTTCATCCTCTTCAATAAAAGCGGCAGGTGCATCAATAAGTTTTTTATTTTTAAGACTTGCAGGCCCTTTATATGCGGGACTTATCATCTTTTTTATTGCTTTACCTTCATCAACAACCATACTCATAAGCTGTTTGACATCAGGCAGTGCATTTACCCCGGGACATTCACAAGGGTAAACATCTTCTCCGTTTACTTCCGACTCAAACACAGCATAAGGAAATTTATCAAATCCGCTTTTAGAGAGGAACTTCTCCTCATTTGAATCGACTTCATAATAAACCGAAACATATTTCTTATCCTCAGCCCAGACAGAATCAGGCAAAAAGTTCTTATTCGGCTCTACAAAATGCGCTATTTCAAATAATTCCTCGTATCTGTTTGAATGAATTGCATCTAAAACAGTCTTGGAAACATTTTCTTCCCCGAATTTATCATAAAGATTTTTAGCCGTTTCCATATACACTCGGCATATAGTATCAACTTCACCTTTATGATTTTTAGCAATTCTGTATGAACCGATAGGCAGAAGCTGGCATCTTAATATAGAAACTTCATCATTTAGTAAGCCCAATACGGAAATTCCGAATACTCCGATTTGCTTATATACCGAAGGAAGAATTCTGTAGAGATTTGAGGAATTAAAAATATCCCTGAACAAATTCTCTACGGAATTACACCAGCTCTTCACTTCGTAACTCACCTCCTGTCCGTAATTTCTTACTTTTACCTTAAACCAGTTAGTTGCAGGGCTTGTAGCACCTGACATCATACCCGAAGAAAAATTACGAACCGCAAGGAGAGGAGTTGAATCTTTTATTTTTTTATTTTTTACGGGAGGTTTATTTGCCGTTCGTGCCAAAAACCTGACGGAACGGGGCAAAAAATAATCCGCTAAGTCTTGCCAGTCTTGTTTTATGGAGTTATAAGCCGTTTCAAGTTCTGCTCTTCTTGCATTAAAATATCTTTTTGTATAATTTTTTTCTTCCATTTTACTCCCCTAGTAATTTTTTCTTAGATGAATTAACCTCCTCATCAAGCCCGTTATTGGAAGTTCTGATATTCTCGGACACTAAGCCTTTTATGCCTGTTCTGTTAGCAGAATTAGCCTTTTGAACGGAAGCATCCGCTTGTGTAGCTTGTTTGATAACTTCTGCCGGTTGATATGCCGGCATTTTTGGTGTGGAACACATAGTTTTTTCCTTTCTCTTTTTAACTGTCATTCTTTCAATTCACCGTTTAAATCGATGAAATATATTTTTCTAAATTATTAATTCTGTTCATCCAGCCTTTCAAAAATACTTTTTGAGTAGGATTAGACTGTACGATTTTTTTATATTTTTCTTTCCTTAATTCCAAAAATTTATTAACATTCCCGCCTGATTGCAAATATAATTTCTTTGCACCTCCAACCCCATGGTTAACACTTGAATCAAAAAGCACTAAAGCAAGAGCGAAATCACTGACTTTATCGGCACCGCTTTTGAGCCAATAATCTTCATAGTAAATTTTTAAAGCCTCATCTTTTGTAATTTTTTTCACTTCCTGCCGGGGCATTTTTTTGCGTATTCTAAACGAATTATAAGAAGCCTGCGTTATTCCGTAATTTGTAGCTCCGCCTTTATCGTATTTATGATTAGAATACCCGCCTTCACTCTTAAACACAAAGCCGACCGCCTTATTAAAATTGGCATCACAAATATAAGAGTTTTCCAAAACTAACTCCTTCCCATACTTTAAATTTTTACATTTTTATGTATTTATTAACAAAGAATTAACAATTTAATGTATTTATTATACATATTGTAAATACATTAAAACGATATTATTACATTATATAGTTATTAAAAATATTATTTTTATATGTTTAACTAAATAAAAGCATCCTAATAATTACGAAAATAATAACAAGTCCTAGCATAAGTAACATATAAATAAAAGATATAATATTAAATACTTTTTTTATAACTTTTAGTTTTTTTTCATCTCGTATTTTAAATGTTTTTACTGCAAAATTTATCATAGGTGCAATTATTGTAGGTAGTGAATATATAGTTTGAATAATAAGGATTTCATACAATGCCTCAAAATCACTTATTTCAGGTAACGGCAATGATATCAATGTATATGTAACAGCAATCAGAAAATACATAAATATATCATTTTTTGATATTAATTCTTGTCCTTCTGCCGTTGATTCTTGCGGTTCTTTATCCCTCATATATATTAATGATCGAATTATATAAACAAACAACATTACATAACAAAAATCCAGTAAAATATTTATGAATATAAATTTCATTGTTAATGTCCATAGTAATGAAAATACCATTATTAACAAGACAAAATACCAAGAATATTTATATAAATTACTTTTTATATTTGTATTAAAAGTTATATATGTTAAATAATTAGTAATTGAATAATATATTATTCCTATCAAAAAAATTACTTGGGTAATGTAATTTACATAATTATTTATACTGTAAGTATATATATAATAATAATTATTTTTATATACAAAAAAGTATAAAAAAAACCCAATTATATATATTATATTAATCCATAGATAAATCAGCTTTTTATTATTAAATATTCTTAGTTCCAAAAATCTTTCAAAATTATTGACTTTAAATATTAGTGCAAATAGTAATACCGAAAGACATAAACCCCACTGATGAAAGATTAAATTGTACTTATAATAATCATAATTTATAAAATTTTTTATATCAATAAAGAAGTAAGGTCTTATTCCTTCTATATTTTCATTAACAACTTGATGTACTGCTTCCCTATTTAAATATATATCAGGACAATGAAATTGACACCCGATTAATAATGCTATACTTAGTAATATTACAAATAAAGTAAATAATTTTAACGGATTTTCTATTATTGAACGCACTTTTACCTCGTTTTTAGTGTTTTAAATTTATATTATATATCCTATTAACCATTATCCCAGATCAAAAATTAACTAAAAATCATCTCTTATATAATAACCTATAACAGCTACAAATCCCATTAATATTAAATATATTACAGTAAAAATATTATATATAATTCTTGTTATTTTTATTCCCTTTTCATTTTGTATTTTAAATTTTTTTACTGTGAAATTTATTATTAACGCAATTATTGCCGGTAATGCAAAAAATAACTCAAACACTATCGCTCCCATAAATTCAGCTTTCCACATATATGAAATTACAAGATAAATAAGTGAAATTATTAAATATATTATTATTGTTTTTTTAGATATCACATATTTCCCGTCATTCATTATTCTTTATCCTTTTGATTTTTTAGTGAGGATTTCATTTCCGCCCTTGGTATTATAACACGATATGCATAAAAATACGGAGTTATCTCTCCTTTTTCTTGTCTGTTACGTCCTACTCTTACAGGCTTACTTTTTTCTCCCTCATTTTTTACATTTTCTTGTATTTTTAATTATTTTTTAGCTTGTTATTGTAATATTACTTTTAAGCTAAATACATTAATTTGCACTTATATACATTTTAATCCCATTAAAATTTTATTGTTTTTTTATTTAAATTTGTTATAATTATCTTTATGAAAACAATTTTTATTACTTTAATCGCATTACTTTTATCAGCATTATCCTTTTCTTTAGGATTTTTTGTGAAAAAATCTGTTGATGATAAAAAAACTATTGGAAACACCCTCCAAGAAGAATATAAACACCCTATTGATATTGAAGAAGAACAATGTATAAATAATTCAAATATTTATGATTATTCTCTATGTGGAGAAAAAGCTGAAAAGGCTTGGGAAAGAGAAATACAAAAAAACACAGAATTATTACAAAAAGTAATGACAAAAGAAGAATTTAAATATATAAAAAGCATGAATGAAACTTGGAATAAATCTCTTTATAATCAACAAGATATTATTAACAAATTTATTTCAACCAAAGAAGGATTAATTCATCAAACAGATGGGCAAAATAATATTGTTCAAATAAAAAAACAATATGCATTATTACTAA
>CANQAL010000021.1 GCA_947589255.1 Candidatus Gastranaerophilales bacterium
TTAACGAAGTGCTTGCGGAGGAAAAATATCTTACAAGTTTAAAAGAAGAAAAAAATAAACACGATTTAACAAAAAATTTGCTGAAAGAAAGTTTAAAAGTCTATCTTGCCGATAATGAAGGTGAAATAAGGTTTAACAGCTATGATAAAGTAACCGTTTTAAACAATCTGCCAAAGGAATACTCCTCTGCCGTTATATCCAACAGACCTGATTTTAAACAGCAGGAAGCAAACATCAAAAGAATAGGTTTTGACGTAAAAGCGGCAAAAAGAGAATTTTTGCCTAAGTTTACCATAGTCGGTCAGGTCGGATTAAATGCATATCATTTAAATGAACTGTTTCGTGGAGCTTCGCAATTCTTAAATCTCGGGGTTCTTCCTTCGATGGATTTATTCTCGGGCGGAAGGAAAGCTGCCTTTTTAAAACTTAAAAAATTTCAGTATGAAGAAGCTTTAAACAATTATCAAAAAACAATTTTAGAAGGTGTAAAAGAAGTTAATTCGGGACTTTTGGAATATAAAACCGCAAACGATAACTATAATGAAAGTACAAACAGGTTAAAAACCCAAACAAAAATATACTTTCTTGCAAAAGAAAAAAATGAAATCGGGGCTTCTGCCGATATTGACACTCTCTATGCAAAAGAGGCATATTTATTAACTCAAAAAGAAGAAGTTTCAAATAAAATCAATTTAATAATATCAACGATAGGGCTGTATAAAGCGGCAGGCGGTGTTGATTTATATAAAGCTGAGGAAAATCTTTAATATATACTATACTCCTCTCTTCCCCCCCCCCGAAGAAGTATGATATACTTTACAATATATTGTGAATTAAAAAATAATAGAAATTTATATGAAAAAGAAAATAGCGCTTGTTATAGGAGCAAGTAAAGAATCAATTTTTGCAATTAATAAAGCAAAAAATATGGGATTTTACATAATTGCATTTGATGAAAATCCCAATGCCGATGGACTTTATTATGCCGATGAAAAATATATAACTGATATAAAAAATCCTAAATTAATTATTGAGCATTTGCAAGGACGAAAACCCGATATTATTTTACCTGTACCTATAGGAAGATATCTGATTACAATTGGGAAAATCAATGATTATTACAACCTTAAAGGCTGTAGTGAATTTAGTTCAAATATTTGCACCGATAAGTATTTATTTCACAAAAAATTAAATAAAAATAATTTAAGGAATATAAATTGTAATTTAATAAAAGCAAATAAAGAAGCAGATGAAAATAATCTTCATTTTCCTATGATAGTAAAACCAAGATATGGTTCAGGCAACAGGGGTGTTATAGCGGTTTTTTCAAAAGAAGAATACAATGAAAAAATAAAACCTCAAATCCCTTTTAAAGAAGATTATTTGTTTGAAAACCTTGTCGGGGGGGGGGATTGAGTATGGTATTGACGGAGCTGTAATTGACGGTATTTTTTATTTAATACTTGTTCGGGAAAAAATACTTACATCATATCCTTATACCCAATGTATAGGATATTTCTCAATAAACGAAATAAAAAATAAAGATAAAATATATGATTCTCTTCAAAAGTCAATTAATGTTTTAAAGATTAATAACTGCCTGTTTCATGCCGATTTAATTATAGATAAAAATAATGAACCGTTTATAATAGAAATTTCACCAAGACCTTCAGGTCATAACCTGCATAATCATTTTACAATTCTTTCAACAGGTGTAGATATGCTTGAAGAATATTTAAATTATGTTTTAAATAAACCATATAATTTTTTGCCTAAACAAAATAAAAATTTATTAATGCGATTTTTTGATTTTGAAAATTGCCAAATTACTAAAATTCCGCCTTTTGAAAAAATTAAGGAAAAATATAATATATTAGATTTTAAATGCAATATTAATAACGAAAAGCTATTAGTTGTAAAAGACGGTCATTCAATCATAGACAGAGGATATTTTATTATAGAAAATAAATCAAAAAATAATTTAATAAAATATGCGGATGAGATATTAAATATGTTTGAAAAAACGAATTAACAACCTAAAGATAAGCCCGCACAAATGTTTATGGATTGACCCGTTATTGTTTTTGCTTTATCGGATATTAAAAATTCGCAAGCGGAAGCTATTTCATCGGGGGTTACAAACCTTCGCTGAGGAATGGTTTCCATAATTTCATCTTTTGAAAAATCATCTTCGAGATTATCATTATTTATTAATTCCGTATCTACCCACCCCGGATTAATTATATTAACGGTGATATCATCTTGAGCAAGTTCAAGCGCAAGCGATTTTGTTAATCCGATTAAAGCTGCCTTTGTCATAGAGTATATTGAAGCATTTGCTTCGCCCATAACACCTGAAATTGAGCCAATGTTAATAATCCTGCCCCATTTTTGTTTTTTCATATAAGGAACTACCCGTTTTATTAATTCATAAGGAGTTAAAGAGTTCAAAACCATTGAATTTACAGTATCAACAGGTGTCATTTTTTCAATCGGATTATAAATATACATACCCGCATTATTTATTAAAATATCAAAATCCGTATTTAAGCCCGATATAAGATTTTCAGCCCCATCCGTCAAAGATAAATCGCAAGGGTAATAACCCTTAAATCCGTATTGTTTAGCAAGCATTTCAAGTTTTTGTTCATCTCTTCCGGTTACAAAAACATTATAATCAGAAGCAAAATGCTTTGCGATTTCAAGACCGATACCCCTTGATGAGCCTGTAATTAATATATTTTTCTTATTCATCATCTACATTCGTTATAAAGCTTAAAAGTGACATTAAAAAAGACTTAATTAACTCTTTCCTTTCATTATCATTCAGAGTTTTAATAAATTCAATACAAGTATGAAGGTCGTAATTTTCATCATACCATCTTAAGTAACGGGGCGGAGCATTTTCGCTCATCTTCCTTATTATATCATCAAACCTGTCAGAATATTTATCCAGAATAATTTGAAGAAAATCCTGCGCAATAATATCAAGATATTTTGCATCAACATTTTCTAAAAACTGAAGCAAAGATTTTAATTCGGGATAATTATCATACCAACGGTTATACATAACTTAACCTGCGAGCCCATTAAACTTTCTGCCTGCCATAACATGGACATGAATATGGAAGACGGTCTGCCCTGCACTCTCGCCTGTATTTACAATCGTTCTATAATCTTTTATACCGAGTTTTGCGGTAATTTTAGGAATGGCAGAAAAAATATCCGCAAATGTTTCTTTAGAATCTATATCATTCAAGGAAGCATAGTGTTTTTTAGGAATAACAAGAAAATGAACGGGCGCTTGCGGGTTTAAATCATTAAAAGCAACTACCTTTTCATCCTCGTAAATAAAATCGGAAGGGATTTCACCGTTTGCGATTTTGCAAAAAATACAATCTGACATAATTACCTCATAACCTTTTTTATAATTTTATAACAAGGCAAAGTGTTAGTGCAATTAATTAAATGTAACAAAATTTTAATAAATATGTTTAAAACTTTAAAAATTTGGGAAGTATATTAATAAGCTAAGTTGTGGACAATTTCATATAAATTAACTACGAATATAATTATAAATTTTATATAGAAACAAATAATATTTAACGAAACTGCATAAAGATTGCAGTGTAAATATTTTTGCCCTGAAAAAATGGTTAAAACCTGTAAATTTTAACCGACAAATACTTACGACGCCCAAAAGACGCCAAGTTTTTGGTGCAAAAAAACAGAAAGGACTTATATTATGGAACAAAATACTTCTTTAAATCAACCGCAAGAACAAGTTGTTGTAACCCCTACCCCAAGAAAAATTGAAATAAATAATGCACATCCTGCAAGAGCATACGGGCTTTTTGACTCTGCAACAGGAACACAAGTCAGTGATTTTAAAAAAGGCACAGAGGGGCAAGTGGAATTTAGCGGCTTAGACCCAAGCAGACACTATGACGTCGGAGCCATAGAAGGTATGGGAGATGAAAAACCTCAATTTGCATTTATATGGACTGCACGTATGAAAGATGACACAGATGAAATACTAAAAAATTCAGGGAACTTGCCTGTAGAATATCCTAATGTCTACTTCATAAAAGATAACGGCAATAACAATATATTTAATATGGTAGATGCTAAAGGCATAAAAGTTGGGGAAGTAGCAAACCTAACTTCGACAGGCGATAAACCTAAAATCCATTATGTTTGGTCTTTCAAAATGAAAGATGACACACAAAAATAACAACTTTGGAACAAATCTGATAAAAAGCACCCTATTCGGGGTGCTTTTTTTTGCAAAATTACAATTTTTTTAAAATATTGTTTATTCTGTTTTTTTAATTTACAATAGAAAAAATTCTCGAAGCGCATTTAATTTTTATACTATGAACAAAAATAAGAAAATAAAAATATTCCCCATATACTTTAAAGAAGCTGTAATTTTTCAAAATGAAATTTTTCAGCCGATACAAGCCGGTTGTGCAAATACCGATAAATTCCTCGGGGGGGGGGATTTTAGCAGATAATATCGGTGATAATATATCCGAAAAAAATTACCTTTACGGTGAACTGACTGCAACATATTCTATTTGGAAAAATTTTCTTCCCTTACACCCTGATATCGAATACATTGGCTGCTGCCATTACAGAAGATTTTTTGATTTTCAAAAAGAGGCAAAGAAAGATAAACCTTTTGAAATTATTGATTTTAAAGCCTTTGAAAAAACTTTTCAAGCAAAGAATACAAAAGAAGAAATTGAAAAAATTATTTATGATTATGACATTATTCTTCCGGAAACACAAAAATTTAATGTTAATGTATATTCTCAGTTCATTTCCCGAGAATGTAATCCGAAAGATGACTTTGAAAAATGTATTAATATCATAAAAAAATATTATCCTGAATATGTTCCGTATTTGGAAAAAGTTCTTAACGAAAATAAATTACATACCTGCTTAAATTTCATTATGAAAAAAAATCTATTTAACAGTTGGTGTAAATGGATTTTTGATATCTTATTTAAATTAGAAAATCATATAAACATAGAGGATAAAAATAAAATCAGAATTTTGGCATTTATTGCCGAAAGACTTTTTGATGTATGGTTTTTATACCAAAAAGATAAAAATAATTTAAAAGTTTTACAAAGACATACCTATTTATTAAAGGATATGAAAATATATAAGTTTCCTTTTAATATAGCAAAAATAACTAAATATGAAAAAAGAACCATTATTAATATTTTAGGAATAAAACTTACTATTCACCAAAATTAAGGTTATTTATAGTCCATTTTTATTTTTTAGCCTGAACTGTTAATATAAACTCTCTTAAACTTTTTCTGATTGAATCAGCTGCTTCCATTTGGAATTTATCTTCCTGCAAAAGCATATATTCTTCAGGATAAGTAAGATAAGCGACTTCTATTAAGGTAGAAACAGGGTCTGTTGCTCTATCAAGCACCAAACTTTTGTAATTTAAACCGTCATCTTTTAATTTTAAATCAGTTACAAGGTTATTTTTTATAGTGAGTGCTACATTTTTAGCATTGTAATTATAATAATATGTACCCGTTCCGTGTTTAATATAAGGGTTTTCACCTTGAGGAAGCGAGTTATTGTGTATGCTGACTGAAATCAAAGCATCATTTTGTTTTGCTAAATCAACTCTTTTATATAAATCTACAAAAACATCGGTATTTCTTGAATAAGAAACAATAGCACCTTCTTCTTTTTGCAATAAATCTATTAATTTAAGAGCTATGGCAAGATTAAATTTCTTTTCGGGGATTTTTGTAGGCCCCATTGCTCCCGTATCTTTTCCGCCGTGACCTGCGTCTATGAATATTCTTAAACCTTCAAGCGGTTTATCGGGATTTTTTATAACAGGAGTTTTCGCAGTTTTAAAAACAAAATCACCGTTTGAATAAACACCGTCATACCCCAGAATTGTATCTTTAGAATTATAAGTATATTCAAGATTGCGTTTTTCCGCTTCAGGCCCGCCATATACACCGTATAGGGTCAATTTTAAAGTTTTGTCGTTTTGTTTTATAGTGTATAAAACGGGATACGATATTGCAAATTTAGTGTAATCATAAAGATTGTCATAAGATTTTTCGGGGGCTGAAATTGTAATAGGCATTCTGCAGTCGGTTAAAGTAGGAGTTGAAATAAGGTTTTTATTAATCCAAAATTCTGTTTCGCCCGTTTCTTCTATTTTATAATAATCCCCCTGCTTGCCTGATAGATAAAGAACGATGCCTTTA
The DNA here is from genome assembly GCA_947589255.1 of Candidatus Gastranaerophilales bacterium. GTDB lineage: Bacteria > Cyanobacteriota > Vampirovibrionia > Gastranaerophilales > Gastranaerophilaceae > Avigastranaerophilus. The sequence goes on from CANQAL010000021.1 coordinate 6,261, forward strand.
GGTAAATCAATAACACGGTTAGATTTCCCGCTTGCTTTTTCTCTTACGGGTGCATAATCTTTTATTGTTTTAGCCGTCCAAATTGTATGAGGCTCTTTTGCTATAAATGGTTGAACTTCTTCTTTTGGTTCTTCCATTCTTGTTATGTTTATTACTTTTGTTTTTTTAGCACCGTTTTTTTTAGTTTCCGTAATCGTTATTTTATTATTACCCATTTTCAGTGGAATTGAGTGTACAAAAAAATCTTTCCAAACTTTTACTTTTTGAGAGTTAATATGCACTGTTGATTCAGGGTTTACAGTCCCATAAACATGTGTAGAATCTGAATAAACGGAAGATGATTTATCGGCAGGTTCAACTATTTCAAGTGCGAAAACCTGTGCAGCAAAGGCAAAAATCAAAGTTAAAATTAATAAAATCTTTTTCATAACAGACTTATTATGAATTATAATAAAACTTTTTGTCAAACAAATTTATATGTAAACAACTGTAAAATTATATTCAAAACCAAAATTTTCTGAAATAATAACAAATTATTGTTTATATTAACAATGAGAGTATAAATATAAAGGACAATGATTATGGAACAAAATAAATTTTTAAATGACTACCCGGAACAAGTTGTTTTAACTCCTAACCCAAGAAAAATTGGAATAACTGGTGCTTGTGCCGAAAGAGCATATGGGCTTTTTGACTCTGAAACGGGTACACAAGTCACGGGGTATAAAAAAGGTACAGATGGACAAGTTGAATTACAGATTTAGACCCAAATAAACACTATGATGTGGGAGCTATTGAAGGCATGGGAGATGATAAACCTGTATTTGCAATTGCTTGGAATCTCGAAATGAAAGATAACACAGACGAAGTACTAAAAAATTCAGGGAACTTGCCTGTATCTTATCCTAAACCCTATGTAATAATAGATAACAATAATAAAAATAATGTTTTTAATATAGTTGATTATAATGGCGAAACGGTCGGGCAAGTTATGAATTTATCTCAGACAGGTGATAAACCAAGATTTGTAAACATCAGAACCTTCAGAATGAAAGACGACACACAAAAATAACAGATTTTGCACAAATCAGATAACAAATACCCCCGCCAAACAGGCGGGGTATTGTTTTATAAATTCAAAATATTATCTGTTATAATTTTCGTCTTCAATTTTTGATAATTTATCATTGATAGACATAACAAGATAAATCAAGAAGAAAACAAAGATAAAACTTACAAGTCCTGCCCATAAAACACTTAATCCAGCCCAAAGTCCTTGCGAGCCAATCATCATAACAGTAGAAATAACAAGTCCTACAAGAGTTAAAACCGCCATAATGTCTACAATAATCCCGCCGAATTTTACAACAAATTTTTTCATAATATTCTCCTTTTTCCAATCATTTTCATAATACTTTTTTATATAAGTATTTGTATTATCAAGAAAGGTAATACAAGAGATTAAATTTAACATTTAACAAAAGATAATATAAAATCTAAAATAAGATTTTTACGGTCTGGTCAATGTTAACGGGATATCTTTCGGGTAGATTTCTTCCGTTACTCCGCTGCATCCAGTTATAAAGAAGAAATCAAAGCTTTCCCCATGTTCTATGCCTAAATCTTCAAACGGAATGCTTATTTCAAATATTTCTTTATGAACATATCTGATATTATGATTCCAATTTAACTCCCATAAACCGTCTTTAACGGCGGTTGAAAACTGCAGGGGATATTTTCTGTTGCTTGTCAGTGCAAACTTAACTTCGTGTGTATAGCCGTCTAAAAGTATCGGCAGAAGTGAGTCTTTTTTGTTGGTTGTTCTTGGCGGTGAAGTTAGTTCCATTGCAACATTATATGCTTTTATATATACATAGATTGAAAAGTACTCTTTAAAGCTGTCTTTGCTGTCTAAAAGGTACTTATTAATATCAAATCTGAAGTATAAATTATCTTTGTCCGTTCCGAAATAAATTCTGTCAAACAGTTTATTTCCTTGAATTATAGGGCCGTCGGGTATGTCAATACAGCCTGCTGAAAGCCATTCGTCATTATCTTTTACAAATCCGTTTATGAGCGGAGTGATTTCACGTCTGGGATTTTTTAAGGGCTTGCCTATGTAAGAAATTAAAGGCATTTCAAGGTATCTTGGAACGGGTATTTCCAAAGAGTTATAAACATTTTTAAGATGTTCTCTGAAAAGGAAATCAAAAATATGGTCTTGCCCGGAGTTATTTGGTTCACCGTACCACCAGAACCAGTCAGAGCCTTCTGCCACATATATTTCCTGTTTAGCGGATTTTATTTGCTCTTTTGTGAGCCTGCCCGATTTTTCGGCATCCTGTAAGTCATTTCTTGCCTGCACAAGATATTTCCAAGCTAAATTTTTTGTAGGCTCTGCTATCCATAGCTGGAATTCCTGATTAACCCAAGACCCCGGAGCCACTTTTTTAAGCAGTTTTTCGGTTTTTTTATTTTCTGAAATATAATCACTTATAAGAACGGTGTTTATTACTTTATCTTCGTTAATTAATGAATAAAGTCTTTCAAGGAAAATTGCACCATCCATAGGATAAGAGTCCCAGCTGTTTTCCCCGTCCATAGCTATTGTAAACAAATGCTTTTTATCAGGCGAGTTCCTTAATTTATCATAAACGGTTTTTATTCTGTCAAATAAATCGTTTGCACTTAAAATGCTGTCGTGGTGCGCATATTCAAAACTTATAAGGTTTGGTATAACAGAATCACGGAATACAATATTTATTTCTTTTCCCCGTTTTGTTTTATATAAGTATAAAGAACAGACATCATAAGGATCTTCATAACAACCTCTAAAATCCCTGATAAATTCTTTCTTTATTGAATTTGATAAAACACTTTCGTCGGTTATAACCCATTCAAATCCTAAATTTGCAAGTACATCAAGGGTTTTTTGGCTTATACAATGCTCACTGGGCCACATACCTTTAGGCGGTCTGCCGAATATTTCGGTGATTTTTTCGGTTGAAAGTTTAATTTGCTCTTTTGCGTCAACCATTAAAGCTATTTTGCAATCGGGCATCGGATTTTTTAATGTATCGGTTTTTAAGTCGTTAGGATTAATCAATATCGGTATAATCGGGTGATTATAAGGGCTTGTTATAATTTCTATTCTTCCTTCATCCTGATATTTTTTAAATGTCGGAATAATTTGTTTTATGATTGTTCTGTTTAAATCAATCAGCTTTTTTCTGTCCTCAAGTGTATAATTTCTGCCTTTTTCTTCAAAGGCTTTTAATTCGGGATATACATTTTTCCAAATCGGGTCAAACCATATCAAATTAAATAGCATCATTAGATCTGAATATTCTTGAAGAGTAAAATCCTCAATACTTACTTCTTCTCCCGAGTATCTTTTCATATAAAGTTCATTGTAGCGCTCATTTTTTGAAATTAAATTTTCATAATTTGCATCGAAAAAATAATTCAAAATATATAATTTATCGTCATCGGATAATTCTTCGACGGGGGTAACGGTAAGTTTTGAATGAATATCGTGCGCATCATTATCGGCATAGTCTTTAATTGCATCTAAAAGAGCCGGTACTATACTGAAATTTAGTTTTATTTTAGGAAACTTATCTAAAATTAAAACCATATCAAGATAGTCTTTAATGGCATGAAGTCTTGCCCAAGGCATAAGCCTTATTCCGCCTTGTTGAGTTTGATAATTAGGCTGATGGAAATGCCATACAAATGCTACTGATAATTCTTTCTGCATATTAACCCTTCACGACCGCTAAAATTTATAATATCATTTTTCGCCGAAATATACAACCCAATTAAATTTTAGCATTACTAATCTTAGAATATTAAGATTTATGACATATTTTAATATGCAACAAATGCATTACTATTATTGATTTTTGAGTGTAATATCTACATTAAAAAATAAAAGATTGTACAAGTTAATTTAAAAGTGATTTAATAGAACAATATTGTGTTAAGTGAAATATTAGGGAGAGAGATTTGGAGTAATTCCAAATGGAGCCGCCATTAAGCGGCCTTTTTTATTTGCTTACATTCTTGAAAAAACTTCTACGTCAAGAGAATCCATCGTTCCTGCCAGAAAATATGCGCTTGCTGCTATCATTGAAGCATTATCGGTGCAGTATTTCATCTCGGGTGCGTAAATTTTATAACCTTGCTCTTTAAGTGCAAAAAACTTTCTTCGGATTTCAGAGTTTGCCGCAACCCCGCCCGCTAAAACAATTGTTTTAGCATTAATGTTATCTGCCGCTTTTTTAGTTTTCTTTAAAAGAGTTGATGAAACATTTTCCTGAAAGCTTGCAGCAATATCCGCTTTAGGAAATTCTATTGTTTCTTTTTTTAATTTTTGAATTAACTGTAAAGATGCGGTTTTTAACCCTGAAAAGCTGAAATCGTATTCATTATGCAATTTTGCTTCAGGTAGTTTATAAGCAAAAGGATTACCCGTTTGCGCCAGTTTATCAAGATTTACACCCCCGGGGTATGGCAGACCTATAAGCCTTGCAACCTTATCATAAGCTTCACCTATTGCATCATCAATAGTTTCTCCTATTATTCTTTGCTCCAGATAGCTTTTTACTTCTATAATTTGAGTATGTCCTCCGCTAATCAACAGAGCCACAAAAGGCGGTTCGAGATCTGTATTTAAAAAGTTTGCACAAACATGCGCATTTAAGTGATTTACTCCGATAAAAGGCTTATCATAAGCAAGTGCAAGTGATTTACCCGCATTCATTCCGACTAATAATGAACCGACTAACCCCGGCCCGACCGTTGCCGCAAATGCCGTTATATTTTCACCTTTTAATCCTGATTGTTCAAATGCTTGTGCTATTACAACATTTATAGCCTCTAAATGCTCACGAGCCGCAACTTCAGGCACTACACCGCCAAATTCTATATGTGTTTTTATCTGGGATGCCACTACATTTGCCAAAACTTCACGTCCGTTTTTTACAACAGCCGCTGCCGTTTCATCACAACTTGATTCTATTGCAAAAATTATATTATCTTTTCCGCTGTCAGGGCCTATTAATACAGGTTTTCCGCTTATTGTGGTTTTAAATTCTTTGACGGGCATTTTTACTTCCTTAATCTTTTTGGCTTTTCGCTAATTTTATAATATCATTTAAATAGTTTTTTTGTGAGGAAATATTTATGACAAGACCAATGAATATAACAGAAAAAATCTTAGCCGCTCATGCGGGATTGAATGAAGTAACTGCGGGGCAATTGATAACAGCAAAAGTGGATATCACTCTTGCTAACGATATAACAGGCCCTGTTGCGGTTAATGAATTCAATAAAATCGGAGCGGAAAAAGTTTTTGATAAAGACAGAGTCGTTTTTGTTCCTGACCATTTTGTTCCTAACCGTGATATTAAATCGGCTCAAATGGTAAAACAAATTCGTGAATTTGCCCGCAGGCAAAATCTTACTCACTTTTTTGAAGTGGGCAGAATGGGAATAGAACACGCACTCTTGCCCGATAACGGAATTGTTACGGCAGGTGATTTAGTTATAGGAGCTGACTCTCACACTTGTACTTACGGTGCATTAGGTGCGTTTTCTACGGGCATGGGGTCAACCGATATTGCCTGCGCAATGGCATCGGGCGAAACTTGGCTTAAAGTACCTTCTGCCATTAAAGTTGAATTTAACGGTAAATTAAATAAATATGTTACCGCAAAAGACTTAATTTTATTTTTAATAGGTGATATCGGAGTAGACGGTGCATTATATAAAACTCTTGAAATCGGAGGGAGTGCCATCAGGGAGCTTCCTATGGACGGAAGATTTACCATCTGCAATATGGCGATTGAAGCAGGCGCAAAAAACGGCATAATAGAACCCGATGAAATAACAAAAAAATACCTTGAAAACAGAAGTATCAGACCTCCGAAATTTTATACAAGCGATAAAGACGCAGTATATGAAAAAATTCTTACATATAATGTTGAAGATATTGAGCCTGTTGTTGCGTTTCCTCATCTTCCGGGGAATACAAGGCCCGTATCTCAAGCGGGAGATGTTAAAATTGACCAAGCCGTAATAGGGAGCTGTACAAACGGAAGATTGTCGGATATTAAGGCGGCTGCCGAAATTTTAAAAGGTAGAAAAGTTCATAATGATGTTCGTCTGATAGTTTTCCCTGCTACTCAGCAAATATATTTGGAAGCTCTAAGGGCAGGATATATCGAAACAATTATAGAAGCAGGCGGAGCTGTTTCAACACCTACGTGCGGGCCTTGTTTGGGCGGGCATGCCGGGATACTTGCTGCTGGCGAAAGAGCTATATCTACCACAAACAGAAATTTTGTAGGCAGAATGGGGCATATTGAAAGCGAAGTATATCTTGCATCACCTTATGTTGCTGCAGCTAGCGCAGTAGCGGGCAGAATTATATCACCTTCCGAGTTATAATTATTTATACAAATTATTTGCACAAGCAGGGCTTGCAGTAGATAAAATTGTAAAAATTAAAATATATAGGTACTTTTTAATCATTTTTATATGTATCTATTAGGGTGGTAGAAGATTGATAAAAAATACACCAAAATAGGTGGTATGAAGAAGGATAACAACAGACATCTGAAATCATACAAAACTTTGGGAGAAAATATCAGATATTATAGAAATTTGCTAAATCTTTCTCAGGAAGAATTGGCTTTTAGAATAGGTACTGCCAGAAATTATATTGGTTGTATTGAAAGAGGAGAAAAATTCCCCAGTTTGGCTGTTATTTTCGATATTACAAATGCCCTTAATTGTAAAATTTCTGATTTATTTAAAAATATATAATAACTATATCGTTAAATGCTGATGGTTACTCTTGAACCTTCTTTATGATAATTTCCGCCCCCGCAAATTGTTTCTACTACCTTTAATAAAAACTCTCTGGGCGCTTCCATTTGATTTATATAAAACTCTTGATTACCTAAATGCCTTATTTTAATTATAGCTTTAGCTCCTTTATCGGCAGGAACATACAATGATGCAACCTCCATATCCAATAACTTTTGCTCAATTTCTTCATTATAACTATATGCAAGCTCCGGGCAGGTTCCCTTTATTGCAATAATTCTGCCGGTAAATAACGGACTGTCCTTTTCCCGATGTAATGCTTTTGGACTGTCTTTCATATTCGCAAAAAAGCTTATTGAATGCCATAAAATATTTAAAAGAGCTAAATGCCTTTGCTTATCATATTGATAGTAGATATTTTCAGCAGGTATTCCTCTGGTTGTAAAGGATTGCTTTAAATATTCTACGGTAAGTGCCATATTTTCTACCATTTTGTCAAATAACTCTGCCGTATTCGCATTAGATTGCTGATATTCCAAAAATTGTTTATACATATGGCTTGATACAAGGCTCATTCGCTCTTGTATTACTGCTGACTTTCTTGCCGACGTTTCCAAATCTTCAAAATTACCGTTCAAAAAATATCCTCTTTCTGATTTTATTTTATTAGAAAAGTAATCATTTTGTAAGTATTTTATAATTATTTATTACAAAAACGAATACTTAATTTACATTATTTTTTTTGATTTTTGTTTAAAGTTGAAATATTATAAAGATTATGAATATTGTAATTGTCGGTTATAATGAAATGCTCCGTGCATTGATTCTTGGTTTATTAGCTTCCGATAGTAAAATTGTCGGGGTATTCAGGCACGAAAATGTTATTTATTCCCCGATTAAAAAATTTTTCTATGATTTATTCAATCCATCAACCGATTTAAATTTTGTAAAAGCTTATAAACTATATGATATTAAAGCAAAAAGTGTTAATTCCGATGAATTCAGAAAAGAAATTAAAAGACTTAAAGCAGATATAATCATTGTGGGTTCTTGGAGCGAAAAATTTTCCGTTCAAACAATTAATACCCCAAAAATAGCTTGTATTAATGTTCATCCTTCCATGCTTCCAAAATATAGAGGGCCTAACCCCTATCTTCAGGTTATCTTAAATAATGAGAAAAAAACAGGAATTACTTTTCATTTGATGGATGTTAATTATGATACAGGTTCTATACTTCATCAAAAAGAGGTTAAAGTTCTGCCGTTAGATAACGGGCAAACACTTAAATTAAGGTGCTGTAAAACAGCACAGAAAGAAGTTTGCGTACTACTTAAAAATTTTAAAGAAAAATTTTTAAACTCTGTTTCGCAAAATGAATCTATGTCTTCTTATCAGCCGAAAATTGAACTTAAAGACTGCATACTTGATTTTAAAAATGAAACCTCTGAGCAAATATTACGAAGAATAAGAGCTTTTTCTCCATGGTTAAAATGCTTTATTCCTTATAATAATCAATTTTTCTCTTTTGAAAAATATAAAATTTTATCTAAAGCAGGAAAAAATATATCAGGGCAAATTGTATCTAAAAGAAAAAATTCAATTTATATAGTGTGCAAAGATAATAAAGTTATAAGATTTTCAAATTTAAAAATGATAATTCCCCTCTCAAAGTTTATTACAAAATTCTATTTAAAAAATTTTGTAAAAATTAATTCAATCGCCGAATAACTTTATTGTATAATAATTTTGTAAACTGAAACGGGAATGAAAAATGCTTGATTTGAATGCTGTATATGAAGTTATAACTTTTGCAATAGGCGATACTAAAGCAGGTTCTAAAATGGGAAAGCTTCAAGTTAAAAATCTTGATGACGAATCTGTTTTGAACTGCATCTTATGGGAAGAAACCTTAAACAGGCTGGATTTAAAATTATTCAGAACAAATAATCAAATAAGAATAATTTCAGGAACCTATAATGAAAAATATAATAACTGCCTGATATCTGATGTAGCACTCGTAAAAGAGGCAAAAACCGGCTTGGATGAAAATGAAAGAACTGAATTATTTAATAAAATAGTAGGTTATGTAAATAAAATAAATGATAAAAATCTTGCACAATTTGTTACATCATTGCTTTTTGAGCATGAAAACGAATTTAAAACTGCTCCTGCCGCAAAGCTGATGCACCATAATTATATAGGAGGCTTAGTAGAACATACTTATGAATGCTTAGAATTTGCAGATGTTGTGCTTACAAAATGCAATAATAAAATAAATCCTGATATTGTGTATGCAGCCTGCATTTTACATGATTTCGGAAAAATCTTTGAATATAAAATTGATAAAGAAACCGGATTAATAGAATATAATGAAGAATTTAGAAAAGATTGGCTCACACATTCTCAGTGGGGATATTCGTTATGTATGAATAACGGATTTAAAGAGATAGCAAAAATGATAGCATCTCACCACGGAAGAAGTGATTGGGGCGCATTAATTGATTTGGATGATAAGGATGCCGAACCTTATATGTATATTATTCATCATATTGATGACTTATCGGCAAAATTTGGTAAAATATCTATTGCAGATTTAAATTAGGGAAAAAATTATGAGAAAAATATCATCTTTTATTTTAATGATTTTAACAATGCTTATTTTAAACGGCTTAAATGCAGACAGTGCCGAAATAAATAAGCAGATAAACGCAAATATTAAAACAAAAAGAGTTCCTGCAGGAACTGTTATTACATTAAAACTTTTAGACCCTGTCAATTCCTCAAGTAAAACACTCGGTGATCAATTTGATTTAATGGTTGTTGATAATGTTATTGTAAATAATGCGGTTGTAATACCATTAGGCAGTGTAGTCAGAGGTTCTATTGAAGAGGTAGAATCCCCGAAAATGCTCTATAAAGGCGGTTTGGTAAGATTATATTTTGACCATATAGTAAGTTCAACAGGAAAGCAGGTTCCTTTTTATGCAGGACTGTGCAATAACCAAAATATTACAGTTGACGGGGCATTAAGTTCTAAAACAAATTATTTGACGGCACTTAATCAAACAGGCGATACAACAAAAAATATTGTAGTAAAATCAACAAGCTGGGCTTGGGATAAAGGTGGAGATATGCTTAACGGCACTCCTAAATATGTACTTGCCCCTATAACAGCAATAGTCAGCGCTCCTGTTGCAGGTATTTATTTCGTCGGCGATGCAATCGTTGATGTATTTAAAAAGGGTAAAGATATTAATTTAAACCAAGGTGATATTATTCAAGTAGAGTTAGTAAAACCTTTAGATATGCCGGTATATTAATATGTTTATTGCTGATATCTGCTTTTTAGCAAAAAATATTTTAAAAATTATTTCAGCTTCTAATGAAAAAGAAATCGGGAAAATTCTAACTCAAAAAAAACTTACCGTTTCCTGCGCAGAATCTTGTACGGGCGGACTTTTAAGTTCAAGGCTCACGGATATTTCGGGTTCAAGTACATATATACTTCAAAATTTTGTTACCTATGCAAATGAAGCAAAAGTAAATATCTTAGGTGTTAATAATGAAACCATAAATAAATATGGAGTTGTAAGCGAACAAGTTGCGCTTGAAATGGCAGAGGGACTATTAAATAAATATAATTGCGATATTGCCATATCAACAACAGGAATAGCAGGCCCTACAGGTGCAACAGAAAACAAACCCGTCGGATTGATTTGTTTTTCAATATCTGACAAAAAATCTAAAAATGTTTATAAATTTTATGCAAATCCTCATATTTCAAGAAGATTTATGAAATATGCATTTACCTTCGAAGTTTTTAAAAAATTACTTGTATTTTTAAAAGAAAATTATTAATTATATTCTTTTTTTTCAAAATAATGTATTCTTGTAAAGGGCCAAAATCGGATTTTTGCTCTGCCGATAAATCTTTTTTTATTTAATACACCCCAGTATCTTGAATCTGCGGAATGACCTCTATTGTCGCCCATCATAAAATATTCGTCATCACCTAACACCATAGGTCCGCAAAACATTGTTTTTAAACATATCGGATATTCATATTTGTCTTTTATATAAGGTTCGGTTAATGCTTTATCATTGATTAAAACAGTATAATCACCATCCGGATTTTGCCTTATCTCTATTTTTTCACCGGGTAAGCCTATAACCCTTTTTATAAAAGCAGTATCTTTGCAAAATAATCCTGTTAAACGAGCTAAAACAGCAAAAGGATTTTTCTTTAATTTTGTTGAGGGCGGATAAAATACCATTATATCGCCTCTTTGAGGATTTTGAAAAAGTCTTGAAAATCTTTCCACAAAAACTCTATCACCTTCAATTAAAGTCGGTTTCATTGACGCAGACGGTATCCATCTGACTTCGCAAATGAAAAATCTTATTATTATTAATGCTACTAATACAAAAACTATTGTATCTATTGTTTCTTTTATAAACTCTTTATTCATTTATTTCTGCCTTATATAGGTTTTCTGTTATTCTTATAATTTCTTTTTTATATTGATTATCCTTTATAAATTCTATTGATGCAATAGAATCATCACAAGATTTTTTTATTAATTTTATTGTTTGCTCATTTATATCTCTATCTTTTTTTATTTTTTCAATTATTTCATCTTTAGACAGATTTTCAATATCCGCAATTTTTTTCTTTAAAAATATAACAGGCGCAGTGTATATTCCGTTATATATGTCACTTAATTGAGGTTTTGTATTATCTGAACAATATATATTAAGATAATCATCTTTTATCTGAAATGCCGTTCCAAAATGAATTGCAAAATTTTCAATTTCTTTTATATGATTTTCTATATTAATCAAGTACATTAATGAAATTAAAGAAGCTTTAAAAAGCTCTGCCGTTTTATTTATTGATTTATTTATATATTCATCTAAAGAAAGAATTTTGTTTTTTGTAAAATATTGATTTATTTCGCCCAAACACATATTTTGTAAAGAATGCGAAAATATCTTAATTATATTAATGTCTTTGCATTTAATTAGGCAATTTAAAGCACAAGCAAGAATATAATCGCCCGCCAAAACACTTAAATTATTCCCCAGTTTCTTATTTAAAGAAATTTTTCCCCTTCGCATTTGTGCTTCGTCAATAATATCATCGTGGATTAATGTAGAATTATGCAAAAGTTCAACGACGCAGGCTAAATAATATATTTCGGGAGTTATTTCCTTCTCAAGAGCTTTAGCAAATAAAATAACAAGTTTCGGTCTTAATCTTTTGGATTTTGAAAATATAAAATCAAGAATATCAGAATTTATTTCATTCTCTGATTCTTTAAGCACGTCATAAAGAATTTTATTAAATTTTACTAATTCATTTTCAATAATTTTCAAAATCAAAGTCCCTTTTATATAATTTTATAATAAAGATTTTGTTTAACAAAAAAATTTATGTTCAAATTTTATATGTTTGAGAAAGAGAAAACAATGAATATATTAACTAATTACACAGGTGAATATAATAATCCGAACGATAACTGTAATAAAAAATCCGCATTGGAAAATACATCAGTAAAAGAACTCAAAACTCAAACAGAAGAATATAAACCCGATGTCTTTGAAGTATTAAGTAAAAAAGTTATTAATAAAAAAGATTTAAATGATATGGTAACTATCCCGAGAAATATATTTAAAGGATATTTATGCTTTACTGTCGGAACAGCAATAAACGCAATCGCCTCACTTTTCAATAACGATAAAGCCCGTAAAATATTTACAATATTCGGAAGTTTGGCTTCAATATACGGTACATTTAATTTTGTAAAACCATATTTAATAAGAAATAATGTGTCCGAACAAAATTTTACGATAAGCCACAAAGTGGTGTGAGTAAAATTTTGAGAGTGGCATATTGAAAAGGTGAGCACTCATACAGCGACGAGGAGCGGAATTTCGGACGGACGCAAGTCTGGTAAGCGAGGGTGAAGCGAGTGCAAGACGAAGTCGAGCGAGCGACAATCCCGAGCGAAAAGAAATTTCAAGACAGTCGGTGGCAGAGTGCGACACTAGATTAAATAATTGACTAAAACTCAAAAATAATTTATCTTATAAATGTATTTAACGGAGGTATAAAAATGGGTAGAATTATAGGTTGGTTAATAATAATAGGTTTAGTATACTATGGGTTTCAAGCAGGCTGGTTTACAAGTATAGCAAATTACTTTAAAGATTCTTATAATAAAGCAAGACAAGAACAAGTAATAGAGAACTCGGACGGAACAATAACAACCGTAAGATATAAAAGTTTCTTTGATTTAATAATGGATAAATAAAAGACTTGAAATAAAAAATTGTGCATGTATAATAAAAACACATGCAAGTGCGAGAGTAATTCAGTGGTAGAATGCTTCCTTGCCAAGGAAGATGTCGCGAGTTCGAGCCTCGTCTCTCGCTAATAAAAAAGCTTCACCGAATGTGGGGCTTTTTTATTATGTAAGGACAGGCGAGAACGAAGTGAGAAGCCTCGTTGCTATAGCTCTTTGCGAGCAGTGCGAGCAAATAGAGATATAGTACCTACTTGGCTCTCGCTAATAAAAAAGCTTCACCGAATGTGGGGCTTTTTTATTATGTAAGGACAGGCGAGAACGAAGTGAGAAGC
>CANQAL010000022.1 GCA_947589255.1 Candidatus Gastranaerophilales bacterium
AGCCGAAGGAGCGAAGCGACCGAGCATAAAGCAATTTCAAGACGGCAAGCGTAATGATGCGACACTAGATTAGATATTAAATAACCAGCTTGTGCATACTTCAACAAATTTTTCACGATTTTGAATAAATAAATCCTCTGCATGACAGCAATCCTTAAACAGTTCAAATTTTTTATTACATACCGCTTTAGTAAAAAGTGCTTTTGTATGCCAATTTTCAACCGTAGGGTCTTTTTCACCTGCAAGAAAAAGAGTTGGACATTTTATATCTTCTACTATATCTATCGGTTTTATTTTTTTTTGCGGAATTATTGACGGCCTTATTGAAAACCACCTTTTAAGCTCGCATTTCTTAAGTGTCGGAAGCCATGCTTCCTTTTTCCATACTTTATTTTCTATTTTTTCAAAACAGCTTGGTGCACTTACCGCTATGATTTTTGATATCCCTTCTGTTTGAGCGCCAACAATTAAAGTCACTGCTCCGCCAAGCGAAAATCCCATAAGATATATCGTTTTATAATTCTTTTTTGAATACTTAATTACGGCTGATAAATCATTAACTTCTTTACTTGTAAAAGTATAAACACCGCTGCTGTGTCCGTGGCCTCTAAAATCCATTGTAATTACATCACAATATTTACTGAATATTTCACTTATTTGCTTAAATGATTTGCTGTCTTTGGTCATAAACCATCCGGGAGCAATTATTATGACACTTTCATAATTATTTTTATAATGATTTATCGCTATTTTTTCATTATCTTCTGTTGTAATTTTGACTTCAATCATTGATTTTTTCCTGATTATAATTAATCAAATATCATAAACAAATAATTTTTTCATTACAATTTGTTAACAATTTATACCAATTTCTAAAGTTTAAAAAAATAATGCCGATTATTAAAATATAAAGAATTATAAGGAAATCAGAATGAAAAAAAATTTAATAATCCCATCTGGTAATATTTCAGAAGGAGTTGAATTCTTTTTAAGGGGTGCTAAAAAAAGAAGAGCTATGGCTATTGCCAGTGTAAGAGAAATCAATGCTGATATTGGAGTAAATTTAAAACTTGTTTCGATTAAATAAGTTTAAATCATTTAAAAAAGTTTAAAACCGCTTCTAATGAGCGGTTTTTCGGTTTTTATTTTTTTGATTATTTAAAACTTCTTCTGTTGAACTTTTATCTGTTTTATTTACAATAACAAGAATTTCATCCTTGCCAGCCATTTTAAGATTATTTCTTGCTATTGACTCGAGTACTCTTTCTGAGTTGGAATTTTGTATATCTGCTTTTAATTGTTTATTTTTATTTAATTCTTCATCTCTTTTTGCTACAAGTCCTTTTATTTTAGAAGAAAATGTTATATTTTTTGAAATATTTTGAACTACACTTACCGTAAGTTCAATTATACAAATTAAAAGAACTACTGTTAATATTGAATATTTAAATTTTGTTTGCTTTTTTTGATGATTGTTTTCCATAATATAAATTATACTCTAACAGGAATTATTTATAAAGCCAGCAGGCACACTTTGTTTTATCTATACTGAAATAAGGAGGAAACTCTTTATTACAAATATCCATTCTTTTCGAACATCTGGGTTCAAAAGAGCATCCTTTAAAATAATCTTTAATACTCGGTGGCTGTCCTTCTATTGCTTCTAATTTTGAAGTGTTAAAATCGGGCAATGCCTTTATCAAAGCTTGCGTATAAGGATGTTTAGGAATTTTAAATATTTCTTCCGCTGATGAATTTTCAACAACATGCCCGTTATACATAACCGCAGCAGTATCCGCTGTTTCATATACCAAACCGAAATCGTGTGATATAAAAATAAACGAAGTATTATACTCTTTTTGAATATCTTTTAACAGCTCCATAATTTGAGCTTGCACCGTAACATCTAATGCCGTTGTCGGTTCATCACATATAATAATTTTTGATTTGCAGGCGATTGCCATCGCAATAATTACTCTTTGCCTCATTCCACCTGAAAATTCATGCGGATATGCTTTTAATCGTTCTTTTGCATTTGGGATTTTTACCTGCTCTAATACTTTCACTGCTTTTTTTTCAGCTTCTGACCCTTTTAATCCCTGATGAATTTCTATAACTTCAAGTATTTGAGATCCTATTGTATACAACGGATTTAGTGACGTCATCGGGTCTTGAGGTATTAAGGCAATTTCTCTGCCTCTGATTTTTTGCATCTCTTTTTCATTTAATTTCAAAAGGTCTTGATTTTTATATATTATTTCGCCTGATAAAATTTTTGCATTCGGAGCATTCAAATTTAAAACAGACATCGCCGTAACTGTTTTTCCGCATCCTGATTCTCCGACTATTGCAAGCATTTTACCTTCTTCTAAACTCAAATTTACATTATGCAGTGCCTGATAATCTTTATCATCAGAATGAAATGCCAAACTCAGATTTTTTATTTCCAAAATATTCATAAATGCATATTAGCTTATGTCTTTTTTAAAATCAATTATTCTATATACCTATACTTCAATTTTTCCCGTAAAAGAAAATTCGGCATTCCCCGACATATAAACATCTCGGGAAGGATTTTCTTTTGACCCGTCCCACTCAATTACAAGCTGACCGCCGGGAAGATTAACTTTTACTTCGTTATCGCATAATCCGTTTAAAATTGAAGCCACGACACTTGCGCATGCGCCTGTTCCGCAAGCAAGAGTTATTGCACAGCCTCTTTCCCATACATCAAGGTTAATTTCGTTTCTTGAAAGTATTTTAATAAATTCCACATTTGTTTTTTCGGGAAATAATTCATTTGTTTCCACTTCTCTTCCATACTTTAAGGCAAGAGCTTTTGTATCTTCATCTGTTATTATTACGCAATGAGGATTTCCCATACTTACTGCATTTGCAATAAAAGTTCTATCCGAAACTTTAACTTCAAAATTTAAATTATTTTCAACATTTACGGGGATTTTGACAGGGTCAAGTATAGGTTTATTCATATTTACTCTTACTCTGCCGTCATCTAAAATTTTAGGAATTATCGTTCCCGCTTTAGTTTCAACCGAAAACTCTTTTTTTTGCATTAATCCTTTAGAATATACATATTTAGAAAAGCATCTTATTCCGTTTCCGCACATTTGTGCTGGTGTACCGTCCGAATTATAAAAGAACCAGCCGATATCTGTTTCTTTAGTATAAGGATTTATTACAATTAATCCGTCAGCACCTATGCCAAAATGCCTGTCACACAGTCTTAGGGCTAATTTATCGGGAGTTTTTCCTGTCTTTATGTATTCTTCATAATCAAGAATTACAAAATCATTTCCCAGTCCCTGCATTTTTGTAAAATTAATTAAGGTCATCTTTTTTCTTCCTTGATTTTCTTTTTTTGTCTTCGTACATTACCTGCGGTTTGTATTCGGGTTTTGCTTCCTTAACTTTTTCTTCATTTGGCTCATATGATTTATTAAATACTCTTGTTTTTAATGCGTCAATATATTTTTCTTCCAAATGCGCATAATCAAACAATACTTCACCTTTTAATTTAAATTCCCTCGTCTTATGAATTTGTACAAGTAAATCCTCATCGGCTCCGCCCATAAATGTAACAAACAATCCCGCATATATTTTAGTGGCATCTGAGGTATTTTTTATAACATTATTTAAAAGAATATCAGCTGTATTTTTATCTCCCGTAAGGATTAAAGAAGTTAATCCGTCTACATAGTTATTATATGACCAATAACTCCAATTCTGCATTTTTGTAGCCATTGTTTTCTTTAAATCCGGAAATATTACTGCGGTTAGTTTTATATCGGAACCTTGTGTCATTTTTCTTACTTCTTTAACAAAATCTGATATTTTATTTTGTCTGTATAATGACCATAATTCCCAATCTCCCGTTCCGTATTTAATATTAATCGGGTCTATTCCGTATATTGATATAAATTCATCTCTTGCCGCCTGTGTATATCCCCAATTTGATTGCGCATAACTCGGATATGATGAATCAACGGTCTGCGGATATCTTATATAGTCTAAATTTATACCGTCAGGTTTATATTTGGTTATTATTTCATTTAAGATATTAATTAAATATGTTTTAACCTGCAAATTTGCAGGGTCAAGAAAATACCCGTTATGTTCCGATAATGACGGTTCAAGATTTTCGGAATCATAATTTGAAAGTCGTCTGTTCCCCCACTTTGGATATACACTTAACACGTGATTAGGTGTCGTTTTTGGATTATCATTTCCTACGTAAAATGTTTCAAACCATATATGAAGTTTTATATTCCTTTTATGACACTCTTTAATCCAAATTGCCAAAGGATCAAACCCTAAAAATTCTTCTCTTTGATATATTACACCTTGATTTTTTAAATATTCACTCGGGTATATCGTTTTACCGTGATAATACGTTTCTAAAAATATATCCGTTATACCCGCAGAAGATATTCTTTCAATCGTTTTAACAATTTCATCCGAACTTTTTTCTACAGGTCTTACCCATATTCCTTTAAGTTCATCTTTATTATATGGAATTGCATTTTTTATTGCTGAATTTAATGATTCCATTGCATAATTTATATATGTTTGAGTTTTTTCGGGCTTTTTCTCTGCTTTTCTTAGGGCTTTTTTAGAACTCTCCATATATTCGCTTGCTTTTTTATCATTATATAGGATATCAATTTGTTTATAGTATTCAATTAGATTATTTACCTCCGATAATTTTGCTTTTGCTGCAAATATTAAGCTTTCGGGAGTTAAATAAACTCTAATAATCCCTAATCCATAATCAATATATACTTTTGAGCCTATCTGAATATTTTGTGTAATCCAATTTTTGGCTTTTCCATGACCTGAAATAACAAATCCGTTTTTGGGAATAACAGAATCGGCTCCGTTTAATTGAACTACCATATTATTTTCTACAATAGCTTCAGTACCAAATTCGTTAGTTCCCGTGCGGTGTCCGTACATTGGTGTATATATAACCAACTGATTAGGACCTCTTAATCCGGGATAATATGAATAATTACTGTCTGTTTTTTGCGGATTTATGGCACTATATGATGTTTGAATTTCTTTATATATTATTCCGTCAGGCATTACAGGTCCTGTTAATACAGGTATTAAAGACAAATTAAGTCCTTTTTCGTTATTATATATTACC
The DNA here is from genome assembly GCA_947589255.1 of Candidatus Gastranaerophilales bacterium. GTDB lineage: Bacteria > Cyanobacteriota > Vampirovibrionia > Gastranaerophilales > Gastranaerophilaceae > Avigastranaerophilus. The sequence continues at coordinate 5,168 of CANQAL010000022.1, forward strand.
TTTTTTTCATTTTGATTGTTAACAGGCATATTATAATTTGACGGTGCATCTGTATTACAGTCATCATCAGCCATCACAGTCTGACACGCAAATAAAATTAAAAATAAAATCCCTACAAATCTTCTCATAGTTAATATGATAGTAAAAAACAGATAATTTGTTAATATGTTTTTTCAAATAAAATTAAAAAATAATTAAATATTAAATAATTGGCAAATTTTTATATTAATATTATAAGTAAGGAGATATTAATAATGGAATATAAAGACTACTATAAAATATTAGGAGTAGAGCGGGATGCGACCGAAGCTAAAATAAAATCTGCCTATCGGAAACTCGCAAGGCAGTACCATCCTGATGTAAATAAATCCCCTGATGCAGTTAATAAATTTAAAGATATAAATGAAGCTTATGAAGTACTATCTGATAAAGATAAAAAAAGCAGATATGACAGTTTAGGTGCAAACTGGCAGCAAGGTGCCAATTTTACACCACCCCCCGGGTTTGAAGGTTTTAATTTCAATAACTTTAATCAAGGCGGATTTAGTCAGGGATTTTCCAATATGGGAGATTTCTCCGACTTTTTCAGTTCTTTATTCGGCGACTTTATGGGAGCGGGACAAACGGGAAGAAGAACTTCGAGGAAATCATCTCAAGGGTTTTCTTATGAAGATATTTTCTCAAACTCTGGGAGAAGAGCAAGAACACAAAATCCGTATCAGGAGGAAGCACAGACTGAAAATTTAGATATTACGCAGGAATTAAATATAACCGCAAAGGACTTAATGAGCGATAAACCTGTTAGCGTAAAAATGAATACCGTTGAAAAATGCTTAAAATGTTCAGGCGCAGGCAGCATATGCTCTGAATGCGGAGGAACAGGCATCGTCAGCAAAACAAGAACTTTAAGTGTTAAACTGCCTAAAGGGGTAAAAGAAGGGCAAAAAATAAGACTTAAAGGGGAAGGGAAAGCTGATAACTACGGAAGAAAAGGCGATTTATATTTCATTATTAAGTTTAAAGACAATGAATACCATATAGAAGAAGAAAATCTTACCAAAACTGTTGAAATTACTCCCGCAGAAGCAGTCTTAGGCTGCAAAAAAGATATTTCCACTCTTCATGGAATTATAAATATTAAAATTCCGCCTGAAACAAGAAGCGGTAAAACTTTAAGGCTCAAAGATTTAGGACTGCCTAAAAAAACAGGGGGATTTGGTAATTTAAATGTTAAAATATCAATAAATATACCATCTTCCATATCCCAAAAACAAAAAGAATTGTACAAAAAGCTATTGGAATTGGAATAATGAACTTAAATATATATCATACAGGCCCATTAGAAGTTAATACTTATGTTTTAACTGATGACAATACAAAAGAAGCAGTTATTATAGATATTGGCGGTGACTTTAAAAAAATAAAAAATGCCCTTGATGAAGGCGGATATAATTTAAAATTTATATTAAATACCCATGGGCATTTTGACCATATTTTGGGCGAACTTGAAGTGCAAAAAGAATTCCCCGATATCCCGATTTATATTCATAAAGATGATATGCCTCATTTATTAAACATAAAAGATGAACTTAAAATGTGGGGATTTAATAATAATACGGAAACATTAACTCCTTCTAAGTTCATTGACGAAGCTGACCGCTTGCAAATAGGTAATTATAAAATTACAATTTTACATACCCCGGGGCATTCAAAAGGCAGTCTGTCTTATTATGTTGACGGGAAATTATTTTCAGGTGATGCCCTGTTTTATAACAGTATAGGAAGGACCGATTTTTTTGACGGTGATTATGAAGAATTAATCAAATCCATAAAAGAAAAGCTTTTAACTCTGCCGGAGGAAACAATTGTCTACCCCGGTCATGGACCATCCACTAAAATCAGAAATGAGAAATTTTCTAATCCCTATCTTAACTAAAAGAGAACCATATTACCGCTATCTTACTTATAAAGCACTTCCATAGCAAGCAAACCTTTTACTACTTCACCGCTTAATTCCTGTAAGAAGTGTTCAAGATTTTCAGCTAATTTTAAATTAAACTCGTACATATATATCCTTTTTATTTCTTTATTATTTTTAACGACATTTTTATATTCAAACTTTAGATTTATATAAAAAATGTAAATATTTCTTTACATTTTTTAAAAACCAATTTTTACAATAGATTAGGGGTATTTTTTACACTAAATAAAAAATTAAATAAATACATCAAATCATCCAAAAATTATTCAAATTTTAATTATTATTTCCCCCAAAAGTATGATATTAAAAAAAGCCAAATATGATAACCTTATTGTACTAATGAGGAATGTTAAAAAATAGAAAGGGCTATTATGCAAATAGGTAAAATCAGTTTACATACAACAAAAACAACCACACCAAATAAAACAACACCTGAAAAACAGTTTAGCACAAATCCTTTTGGAGTAAGCTTTAAAGGAAATGTTATACAAGCTGATGTTTTTGAAGGCGGTAAAAATACAAGTATAACTAAAAATATTGCCGAAAAAAGCAAATTATATGCTTCTGCAATCGTTAGCGGAATAAATAATTTTAATGAAGCTTTTAAATCAAGAATGAATTCCGTTGTATCCTTCGGTAAAAAGATTACACATAATGTATTTGATACCCTTGAAAGAATTGGAAACACTGAAATTACTTTTGATATGAACGGAATAAAAAATAAAATGTTCCCGGACAGACAATACAGTGTAAAACAGCTTTCAAACAAATCGGTAAATGAACTTAAATCAATGTGGCAAGACTTAGATGCTATTGATTAATCAGATAATATTGGGGAGAGATTTATAATGGAAAAGATTCAAAAAATTAAAAATATTATTACGGCACTCGGGAATCACGAAGATTCAAAGGCTGCGATCGATATTTTAACTGAAATAGGCACAAATTCGCCTGATGATGAAATCAGAGAATTAACGGCTCAAACATTAATAAGAAAAAATACGCATGAATCATTAAGAGTTGTACTTATATCTAAAGGCAAAGGTATTAATGATTTAAGTGCAAGAGTTGCAATGACTGCAATTAATGAATTATTAGCCCTTAAAGATAAAAAAGAAGCCATCAAAATTTTAGATGACACAATAAAAATGCATTCTGAAGAAGACGTAAGAAATACGGCTCGCTCTGTCAGAGCATTAATGACATTTTCCTCATAAATCGGAAAGGAATTTTATATATAATAAAGCCTCTTATAATAAGAGGCTTTTTCGTTATATAATCATAAAAAAGGAGCAGACATGAAAAGTTATAATATAGCGCTGTTAGCGGGTGACGGTGTAGGAAAAGAAGTAACCGATGAAGCGGTTAAAATATTAAATGCCGTAGGTGAAAAACAGAGTATTGAATTTAATTTTGAATCTGCACTCATTGGAGGATGTGCTTATGATAAATATAAAACACCCCTGCCCGAGGAAACATTAAAAATAGCGAAATCAGCTGATGCCGTGCTGCTAGGTGCTGTAGGCGGTTGGGAATATGATAAACTCCCGCCTGAAGTAAGACCTGAAAAAGCACTGCTCGGTATAAGAAAAGAATTAAATTTATTTGCAAATTTAAGACCTGCTATAGTATACCCGGAATTAACATCTATATCTCCTTTAAAATCCGATATCGTTGCGGGAACTGATATTATGATAATAAGAGAATTGACGGGGGATGTTTATTTTGGAACTCCTAAAGGAGTTGAAATTAAAAACGGAGAGAAATTCGGTTTTAACAATATGTGCTACTATGAAAGCGAAATAAGAAGAATTGCTCACACTGCATTTAAAACAGCAATGCAGAGAAATAAAAAAGTATGTTCCGTAGATAAAGCTAATGTCCTCGACGTTTCAAGGCTTTGGAGAGAAACGGTTACTGATGTAGCAAAAGAATACCCCGAGGTTGAACTTTCTTATATGTATGTTGATAATGCTGCAATGCAGATTATAAGAGATCCCAAACAGTTTGATGTTATTTTAACGGGTAATATATTTGGCGATATCCTCTCTGATGAAGCTTCTATGCTTTCAGGTTCGTTAGGGCTTCTGCCCAGTGCCTCTTTGTCAGACTCAAAATATGCAATGTATGAGCCAATCCACGGAAGCGCCCCTGATATTAAAGGGAAAAATATTGTTAATCCGATTGCAACAATTCTCTCTGCCGGCATGATGCTTAAATATTCTTTTAACCTTGATTTTGAATATGACTTAATTGAGCATGCCGTCAGAAAAACTTTAAAAGACGGTTTTAGAACTAATGATATTATGCAAAAAGGTATGACTTTAACCTCTACTTCTAAGCTTGGCGACATTATTAAAGATAACATTTTATCGGGCATGTAATCCTAAAGAAGTAACATAATAGCATTAGTAATTATTTAAAAACTTACCATATAGAAGAATGAAAAATAATTTTTAATCGGTTATAGTTAAAATGTAGATTGAAACGAACGAACACTTTTATTCGGGGTTGCGAACAAGTATTATTCAAATAGTTCGATAAAGCTGTTTCAATCTACACTTTTTTATGTAAAAAATTACCTGCTGTAATATAATTGCTTTTTATAAAATTATGATAAAATATATATTAAGATAAATAATAGAGGTCAAAAATGAACAAATTACTTAAATTTTTATTATCAATAACCGTTCTGACAACTTTTACAGGGCTCAATTCTATATATTACCAAGCTGAAGCGGCAACGGCAACCCCAGTTAAGCCTGCAGTAAGTACATCAACTACTCAATATATAACAGTATCGCCCATTGAAGTTGTTAATACACCCGCTAAATACTTAAATAAAAATATAACTTTTGATGCGGAATTTGTAGCTTTTACATCTCTAGGACTTGATTATAAACCTGCAATGAGAGACAGTGCAAAATACATCGGGATGTTAATTAAAAGAGATGATGTAAAAGATCATGTAATTCCTCTTTCCGAAATGAAAATAATTATTACCAGAGAACTTGCAGAAAAACATATTAATATTGATTCAGGGGATAAGGTTAAAATATCGGGAACCGTTTTTTCAACCGCACTCGGTGACCCTTGGGTTGATGTAAAAGTTTTTGATGTACTGACTAAAAAAGATAAAACTACTGAAAAAAAATAATATATACGGGATAGAGTTGTGAAGGATAACAAAAAAGCATATTTAACAATACACGGACATTTTTATCAACCGCCGAGAGAAAATCCCTGGCTGGAAACAATAGAAATTCAAGACAGTGCAAATCCTTTTCACGACTGGAACGCAAGAGTTACGGCAGAATGCTATACACCTAATTCCGTTTCTAAAATAGTTACTCAGGATAATAAAATTCTTGATATCGTTAATAATTATCAGTACATCAGCTTTAATTTCGGGCCCACACTTCTATCTTGGATGGAGCATTTCAGCCCATACTCTTATGAAAGAATTATTAAAGCCGATGTTATAAGCAGTACAAATAACAACGGGCATGGTAATGCTATAGCTCAGGTTTACAACCATATAATTATGCCCTTAGCTAATAAAAATGATAAATATACCCAAATCATATGGGGAATTAAAGATTTTCAATACAGATTCGGCAGAAAACCCGAAGGAATGTGGCTCGCTGAAACCGCTTGCGATGATGCCACTCTTGAAGCCCTTATTGATTGCGGAATAAAATTTACAATTCTTTCCCCGCATCAGGCTAAAGCAGTAAGAAAACTTGATTCGGATGACAGCTGGCATGATGTAAGCTGGGGAAATATAGACCCTGCCAGAGCTTACAGATATTTTGTAAAATCTGATAAATCAAAATACATAGATTTATTTTTCTATGACGGTTCTATTTCCAAATCCGTTGCATTTGATGAATTATTAACGGACGGAAACAAATTTATATCCCGTTTAAAAGACGGAATATCAAACCAAAGAGATTACAATCAGCTTGTTCATATAGCAACCGACGGGGAAAGCTACGGACACCATACGAAATTCGGAGATATGGCGCTTTCATATATTCTTAAAATTAAAGCGGAAGATGAAGGATTTGAAATAACAAATTACGCAAATTACTTAGAACAGGAAGGTGTTCAGTATGAAGCGGATATAAAAGAGGTATCCTCTTGGAGCTGCGCACACGGTGTCGGAAGATGGTGCGATGACTGCGGATGTTCGACAGGCGGAGGCTACGGATGGAATCAAAAATGGAGAAAACCGTTAAGAGAAGCGCTTGATTATGTTCGTGACAGGCTTATTGAAGTTTATAAAGAACAAGCTTCAATATATTTAAAAGATATTTGGGCTGCAAGAAATGATTATATTGATGTTATTTTAGACAGATGTAAAAATTCAATTAATAAATTCATTGAAAAACACCAAAAATATAAACTTGAAAGACCTGAAATAGTAAAAGTATTAAAATTACTTGAAATGCAAAGACAGACTTTGTTAATGTATACAAGCTGCGGATGGTTTTTCTCAGAGATTTCGGGCATTGAAACAACTCAAATTATGAAATATGCTGCCCGTGCGCTTCAGCTTGCAGGATACTTTACTAATGAAGATATAGAATCAGGGTTCTTATCAATTTTAGCAAAGGCTCAAAGTAATATTCCGGGGTTCGGAAGCGGGAAGGATGTTTATGAAAAATTTGTTAAGCCTTCTATCGTTTCAATTAAACAAATCGGCGCTCTTTGGGCGATTTCTTCAATGCATAAAGAATTTGAAGATTTTACAAACTTATACTGCTACGAAATCAAAAAGCACTACAGTAAATTTATCTCAAAAGGAGCAACGGCATTTTCAGCAGGCAGAATTGAAATTGAATCTAAAATTACACTTGAAAAAGGGGACTTTTTCTTTGCCGCAATTCAATTCCCCGAAGGCGATTTCCATTGCGCCATAAAGAAATATGATGAAGCTGATAATATTAAAGATATTACCGAAAGACTATCTAAAATATATATGGATTACCCTATAACAGAAATAATACGGGCATTAGACAACATCTTTGGCAGAGAATACTACACTTTAAAAGATGTATTAATTGAAGACAGAAGCAATATTCTGCTTTCTTCATTAAAAGATAAACTCGGCAAATTCTCTAACACCTATAGAGAAGTATATAATGAAGGCAAAAACTTTATTATTCAGCTTATTAATCTCGGAATTAACGTTCCTGTTGAATATAAACTTGCGGCACAATATACACTTTCTAATGATTTTAATGAAATCTTTGAAAATGCCGTTAATATAACGGATGATGAAATAATTCAAAAGGCAGTTGATATAGTTAAAGAAGCTAAAGATTTTCAAATTGACATTGATAAAAATCCGACCAATGAAATTTTTTCAAAGCAAATTCAACTTGCAATTTATAATTTCATGAAAAATTTTGAAATACACAGGCTTGAAAATATTCTTAAAATGTTTGAATGTGCTTCTAAGTTAGATTTAAAAATTGATATCTCAGAAGCTCAAAACATGTACTTTAACAAAATATATGCTAAATTTACAACACTTTTAGATAATGCTTCGCAATATAATACCAATATAGAAGAAGTAAGGGAATATTTATTCTCATTACTGGTTTTAGGCGAATATTTAAATATCAATACGGAATTTTATAAGTCATCAATTTTAAAATTAACCTCTCAAAAAATTAGTGCTAATGATTAGTTAATTGTTCTAAAATATTATTAACCTGTTTTCTGAGATTTATAAAATCGGAATTATTGAAAATTATAAAATCGGATTTTTTAATTTTTTCATTTTCTGTTTGCTGAGAATTTATTCTTTTTTTTGCCTTGGCTTTTGTAAAGTTATTCCTTGCCATAAGCCGTTTTAACCTGATATCTTCATCAGCGGAAACAAAGATAATCTTATCAAAATTATGTTCCATATTTGCTTCAAAGAGCAGCGGAACAGAAACAAAAACAAAATCTTCTTTTGAATTTTCCATAAGGAATTTATTTGCTTTTTCTATAATTTTTTTATGCAGGATTTGTTCAAGTTTTTTCCGCTTTTCATCCGAATAAAATACAACATCGCCCAATTTCCTGCGGGAAATATTTCCGTCATCATCCAATATATCATCATCACAAAATACGGATTTAATTTCTTTAATTACATTGTAATCAGAAGCTAAAATATAGTGATTGATTTTATCGGTATCTATGACTTTATATCCTGCAGATAAAAGCATTTTCTCGACTTGCGATTTACCGCTGGCTATATTTCCCGTTATTGCAACTTTTAACATATCTGTTCCTCGATTAAATTATAACAATAAAATATCGGAACTGATATATTAATTTATTTTCGTTCAAGAAAACTTATTAAAGTATTTAAGAGTTCATATTTTGTTTTATAGCCTGAAAATTCGGCAATAAGACTACCTTCTTTAAATAAAAGGAAGGTCGGGAATGCGCTTATTCCAAAGCGGTTAACAAGTGACGGATTTTCATCGGGGTCAACTTCGCCTATCCAGATATTTTGGTCTGCGATTTCTTTTAAAATCGGTTTTTGTCTTTGGCAGAATCCGCACCACGATGCGGTAAATGCTACAAGTTTTATACCGTCTTTTATATTATCGTCAAAATTTCTTTCATTTAATATTTCAAGCATAAATAACTCCTTTTTTAGGAAGTTTATTATAATTAAACAAAATATTCATTGACTGACAAGCTATTTTTTTATAACAAGTCTTTCAAGCCATCTTACAATGCGTGTAGGTTTATTTTCCGTATCTTTTGTAATTGAATCGACAAGTGCTGTTTTTGCACCCAAAAGTTTCCCGGCTAAAATATCCGTCAGGGGTCTATCTCCTACAACAAGAGTTTGTTCGGGCAATATGTTTACACTCTTTAAAAAGTCACGCATTACATCGGGATTAGGTTTATTTGCTTCTCCGATTACAGGGAAGTCAGACATTGTCTGCACTTTTGATATATATTCTTTTCTTTTGTTGTTGCTGATTACTGCTATAACAAAATTTTGTTTCAACTCATTTAAAAGTTCCCTGACTTTAGCGGGATATTCGCCTGATTTAGAAGGCATTACGGTGCTGTCTAAATCAAACAAGACTGCATTTATACCTTGTGCTTTTATTTCTTTAAAATCGAGGTCAAACAGAGATATTACGTTGTAATCAGGTTTTAAAATCATCTTAAATTTTTCACTCCGATTGTTCTTGCAAGTGCATATTTATAGTCTTTCGGGTTTTGCGATAGTGCAATTAAAAACTCATCATTTGTATTACAAAGCTGTTTTTCTTCTTGAGATTTTTCGTCATAAATCCTTGTAACTTTGGTTTTAAAGCATTCATCAGGAGTTATAATTTCTATTTCATCATTTAACAGAAATTTATTTTTTGTAAGTACTTTATACATATTGTCTTTTTTATCCATAAATACGCATAAGCAGTCGGCTCCTGCCAGTCCTTTTGAAATATCGTAGCTGTAACCCTCGCTATCCGGTTTATGAAGGTAAAATCCCGTAGTGTAGCCTCGATTGCCTATTTTAATTATTTCATTATAATTTTCTTCTTTGTTGATTTTACCTGCTCTAAGGTAGTCATCAATAGCCTTACGGTAGGCTTTAGCAACAGCTGATACATAGTACAAACTTTTTGTTCTGCCCTCTATTTTAAATGAGTCAATACCTAAATCTATAAGCTCGGGCAGATAGTTAATAAGTGCTAAGTCCTTGGGACTTAGAATATGAGTACCTTGTCCGTTTTCTTCTATATCAAAGTATTCGCCCTCTCTTGTTTCTTCAACAAGTTTATAACTCCATCTGCAAGATTGCGAGCAGTTCCCGTGATTGGCTTTTCTTTCGCCTTTTGTCATATAGTCGCTTATTAAACAGCGCCCCGAAAAAGATACACATTGAGCTCCGTGGACAAAAACTTCATATTCAATATCGGGTACATTCTTTTTTATTTCTGCTATCTGCTCAAGTGATAAATCTCTTGATAAAACTACCCTTTGAGCACCAAGGTCACGCCAGAATTTAACGGCTTCAGAGTTTAATATATTAGTCTGCGTGCTAACGTGCAGAGGAATTTTGGGCATATATTTTTTTATGATGTTATATACCCCAAAGTCCGAAAACAGTATTGCGTCAGGGTTTGCCTCATTAATCCTTTGCGCGCACTCTATCATACCTTTTATATCTTTATCGTAAGCAAAAATATTTAAGGTTAAATATACCTTTTTATCAATTGAATGCGCTAAATCAATACAGTCTTTTAAGTTGTCAATGGTTATTAATTCTCCCTTACGCATTGCCCTGAGACTGAAATCTACCATCCCTAAATACACGGCATCCGCCCCGTAATGAATGGCATAATCCAGCTTTTCTTTACTTCCTGCAGGTAATAACAGTTCGGGTCTTTTTAATTTTGCATCCATATATCTATTTTACTACAAATATAATTGAACAAAATCTATTTTTTTGTATTAAAAAATTAGATTATTAAGTTTTATGAAGCGCTCAAAGCCAATATTTATTTTAGTTTTGCATTTTTCATAAAAATTATTAAATAAAAAACTAAAGTTTTTAAAACTTAGTGCCGATATATATATTGTCAAGGGCATAAAGCCCCATAAAAACCTCCCTCCCCAAAAAGTCTGGTAGCCGCCTTAGTGACGGCTTTTTTTTTACTTGTTTTTTTAAATTAATCAATTCTGTTAATCGGCACGGTAACTTTTGCAGGTTTTAAAAAATTAAAAAAGTTTCTTTTTCCGCCTTTAAAATTAATGGTTTCTTCTTCTTTTATTTCTTTTCCTGCTGTTTGTAATTCTACTGCAAATTTAATTAATCTCGGATTCATACCAAATTCCCCAACACTATACTAACCTATAATATATATAAGTATTTTTATTTATAAAAATTGCGCAGCAATAATTTTTTTTTACATTTGTATAAAAATTTATGATAATATATTTTTATGTTTGCAGTAAATTTAATTAGAAATAAACAATATCCTCTTGATATACCTGAAAATGTCACGATAAAACACGGTGATATGGTTATTGTTTTAACCGAAAAAGGCGAAGAAGCCGTAAAAGCATACCTTGTTCCGCCGCAGGTTGAAAGTATCTTAAAACGGAAAAAAGTTCCTACAATTCCTTTTTTAAGGGTTATGACCGATGAAGATTTAGCGGTATATGAAGAAATAAAGCAAATGGAGCTTCAAGGCTATAAAGATTGTCTTGAACTTATTAAACAGCATAAACTTGTAATGAATTTAATTCAGTGCAAATATACATTTGACAAAAGGAAAGTTACATTTTACTACACTGCCCCGGAGAGGGTTGATTTTAGAGAACTTTTAAAAGATTTAACAAAAGTTTTTAAAAGAGTACGTATTGACTTAAAGCATATCGGTGTACGGGATGAAACTTCATTATGCTGCGGAAACGGTTTATGCGGAAGACCGTTTTGCTGCTGCACATTTAAACGGCAGTTTGATTCCATAAATATAAAGCTTGCTCATGACCAGAGTATGCCCATTACCCCCAGCAAAATTTCAGGCACTTGCGGAAGATTATTGTGCTGTTTAAATTATGAATATAAAAACTATATTGAAACGGCAAAAGAAATGGTTCCGATAGGTTCAGGTGTTATGACCGCTGACGGTGTAGGCAGAGTTTGCGCTTTAAATATTTTAACCAATAATGTTTCAGTTAAATTAGCTGACGGCAAGATTAAAGAATTCCCGTCAAATGAAGTTGAAATGATTGATACCGATGTTAATATTGAAATTGATATAGGTAATACCGGTTATAAATATGCATCTATGCAGCAGACTGATGAAAATGTTGATATTAAACAATTTGAAGACGACAGAAACAGTTCTACGGGTAATATTTAGCAAGGTATTGTTAATATAAAAGAAGTTTCATCCTTGTTTTCACAATCTGCCTCTATTGTTCCATTATGTGCATCCATAATTTGCTTTGATAAATATAATCCTAAGCCCGTGCTAACTTTTTTAAATTTTGAATGACAGGTATAATATTTTTGGAAAATCAATTTTAAATCTTCTTTTGATATACTGCTGCCTTTATTTGATACCGTTATTTTGATTTTATACTGTATTTTTTCTAATTTAATTATTATCTTTGAATTTTTAGGGCTGAATGATACTGCGTTTTGAAGCAGATTTTTTATAACCCGTTTTATTTGGAAGGTATCAAACTTTGCATTTTGAGTTTCCGCAATCTTATTTTCAACAACAATTTGATGATTATTCTCAGATACAATAGGCTGCATTTCCGTAATTACTGAAGATATAAAGTCTTTAATGTTATTTTCGGTTAAATTTAATTCTATATTTTTTTGCTCAAGCCTGTAAGTTTCAAGTATATTCTCAATTAATTCTTTTAACTCTTGATTAGATGACTTCATTAAGTTTAATACTTCTGTTTGTTTTTCATTTAAATTACCAAATCTTCCCTCTAAAAGATAGTTTATGGAATTTAACTCCGCTATAACGGGAACTTTCATATCATGAGTTAATGTTGCCGTAAATTCTTCTTTAAATAATTGAATTTCTTTTTCCTGCTTTATTATTTCCTCCAAAGACAAATTCTTTTTAGAAAGCGCATTTTGATATTCTTTAATCATTAATTCACGGTCATTAATTGTTTCTATTAAACGATTAACAGCATTTTCAAGATTTTTATCATTAAGATTTTCCGCTCTTATATTTATGTCGCCGTATCTCAGCCTTTTTACGGCAAGCATTATTTTTAATACGTCATTTTTAAGTCCTTTATACCTGCCAAAAAGGACAAATAAAAGATAAATACAGGATAAAATAACAACTGTTAATAATATAAATATAAATTTTAAAATCATAGAAAAATTATATCAAATAAAAAGAGAGAAACAAAAATGTTTCTCTCTTAAATTAATTTTATATTAACTATTTTACCATTTGATTCATAACTTCTTCGGCAAAGTTATCTTGTCTTTTTTCAAGTCCTTCGCCTAAAGTCCAGCGAACAAATGATAATATTTGAAGTTTTCCGTTTAAGTGCTGTTCAACTGTTTCATCTGGGTTTTTAACAAACGGCTGTTCAAGTAAGCACTTTTGAGCCATAAGTTTATTAACTCTGCCTTCAACAATTTTAGCTCTGATATTTTCGGGTTTTTTAGCTAAATCTTCTTTACCCATTTCAATTCTTGTTTCTTCATCAATTACACTTTGAGGAATTTGATTTCTTGAAACAAATTCAGGTGCGGAAGATGCTATATGAAGAGCTACATCTTTTAATAATGTTTCATCTTGAGCAGAAGCATTAATTAAAACACCTATTTTACCGTTATGAACATAAGTAGCTAAATTACCTTCCAGTACTTCAAATCTTCTTATGCTGATTTTTTCACCGATTGTTGCAATTTTATCTTTAACCGCATCTTCAATTTTTAAACCGCATTCAGGGCATACCGAAGAATTTAATGCATCTAAATCAGCGGGTTTTGTTTCTGCAATATGTTTTGCTAAGCAGTTAACAAACTTTTTAAAATCTTCATTTTTAGCAACGAAGTCCGTTTCGCAGTTAACTTCAACAATAGAACCGACACCGTTTTCAATGTATGTGGCAACTAAGCCTTCAGCAGCGATACGATTTTGTTTTTTCTCGGCTGAAGCAATACCTTTTTGTCTTAAAAATTCCATTGCTTTTTCTATATCGCCGTCGCATTCTTCAAGCGCTTTTTTAGAATCCATAAAGCCTGCGCCTGTTTTTTCTCTTAAATCTTTAACCATTGCGGCTGTTATTGTCATAATTTATTATCCTTTCAAATTTTATTGTTACAAATCAATTATTCTTCAACTACAGATGCTGTTTCTTCTTTTACTTCAGCTGCTTCTTCTGCTTTAACTTCTTCTGTAACACCTGCATCTTCAGCTTTTATAGCCTGTACTTTGTTCATTTGATTTGCTTTATTTTCTCTTAATTGTTTACCTTCCAATATAGCATCGGCTAATTTAGAACAAATTAATTTTATTGATCTGATTGCATCATCGTTTCCGGGGATAATGTAATCAATACCGTCAGGATCTGCATTTGTATCAGCTAAGCAGATAACGGGAATATTTAATTTGTTGGCTTCAGCTATAGCAATAGCTTCTTTCTTTTGGTCAATAACAACCAATAAATCAGGCATTCCTCTCATTTCTTTGATACCGCCTAATGTTTTGGTTAATTTGGAAAGTTTTCTCATTGTTTGAGCTATTTCTTTTTTAGGAAGCTTTTCTAATTGACCCGAGTTTGAAAATTCTTCAATTTCTCTTAATTTGTTAACTCTTCCTCTGATTGTTTCAAAGTTAGTAAGCATACCGCCTAACCATCTTCTGTTAACATAATAAGAACCTGCTCTTAGAGCTTCTTCAGCGACTACATCAACAGCTTGTTTTTTTGTTCCGACAAAAACAACATTTTTGCCTTTTGCTGCATAATCTCTAACGATTGCGTATGCTTCATCAAGTTTATCGGATGTTTTTCTTAAATCTAAAACATAAAT
>CANQAL010000023.1 GCA_947589255.1 Candidatus Gastranaerophilales bacterium
ATATTATGCTTGAAATAAGAGGTTCAGCCGGCGGAGATGAAGCAAATATATTTGCGGGCGATCTTATGAGAATGTATTTAAGATATGCCGATAAACAAGGCTGGCAGACTCAAATATTAAGTAAAACGGATTGCGAAGCGGGCGGAGTATCTGAAGTCATCATTTCTATTAAAGGCGACAGCATTTATTCAAAATTAAAGTATGAATCGGGTGTACACAGGGTTCAAAGAGTTCCCGCAACGGAATCTCAAGGCAGGGTTCATACATCTACCGCAACCGTTGCCGTCATGCCCGAAGTTGATGATGTTGAAATTGAACTTAATATGAATGATATTGAAATAACAACAGCTCGTTCAGGCGGTGCAGGCGGTCAGAATGTAAATAAAGTTGAAACCGCGGCAAGAGTTTTTCATAAACCGACGGGAATTATGATATTCTGTACGGAAGAACGGTCTCAGCTTCAAAATAAAGAAAGAGCATTACAAATCTTAAAAGCTAAATTATATGATATGGAAGTCCAAAAACAAATGAAGGAAGTAACCGATTTAAGACGGTCACAGGTAGGTACGGGCGATCGCTCTGAACGTATCAGAACATACAATTTCCCTCAAGGCAGATTAACAGACCACAGAATAGGTCAAAATCTTAATGTTTGGACTGTTATAGACGGCGATTTGGATGAACTTATTAATCTGTTAATGATGCATGACCAAAAATTAAAACTTGAAAAACTGGCAGAAATTAACTAAAAGGAAAAGGGGATGGGGGAATATAAGCATTATCCCGTAATGCTGAATGAGGCAGTAAATGCGCTTGAATGCACGGACGGTAAACTATATATAGATGCTACACTTGGCGGAGGAAGTTACAGCGAACTTATTTTAAAAAAAATTTCCCCCAATGGCAGGTTAATTTCTTTTGATGTTGATATTGATGCAGTTAATTTTTCCGAACAAAAATTAAAAGATTACGAAAATTTAACGATTGTTAACGATTCTTACACAAATATTAAGAAATATTTAGATGAAAATAATATTAAAGAAATAACAGGCGGGATTGTTTTTGATTTGGGAGCTTCAATACCTCAATTAACTTCTAAAGAACGGGGTTTCAGTTTTTTAAGTGATTCTAAATTAGACATGCGGTTTAATCAGTCCGGCGATTTATCCGCTTATGATGTTGTTAATGATTATAAAGAGGATGAACTTGTCCGAATTTTCAGTGAATACGGGGAAGAACGATTTTCTAAAAGAATTGCAAAAAAAATAATTGAAACAAGAAAAAATAGTAAAATTGAAACAACCAAAGACCTTGTTAATATTATCTTTGAGGCAACTCCAAGAATAAAATCAAAAATTCATCCCGCTACAAGAGTTTTTCAAGCAATCAGGATAGAAGTTAATCATGAACTTGACAATATTAAAAATACATTAAATGATGTGCTTACATTATTATCAAATAATGCTATACTATCAGTAGTGACATTCCATTCATTGGAGGATCGAATAGTTAAGCAATTTTTCAAATACTATTCAAAAGAATGGATTTCGCCTTGGGGTCAGGAGCATGCCCGTTTATATCAAACGGAAGAAAAGTATAATCCGCCTTTGCTTGAAGTGATAAATAAAAAGCCTATTCAAGCAACAGAGGAAGAAATAAAAATCAATCCGCCTTCAAGATCAGCAAAACTAAGAGCGGCAAGAAGAATAAACAAAAACTAAATTTCAGGGGAGACATCATTGAGCAGAGCTTCAATAAGATATGTAGATAAAACTTATTTATACGGACAACAAGTTCCTGTCAGCACTCCTGTGTCTAATCCCGTTATTTACGGCAGGTTTCCAAAACACAATAATGTTAAATCTCCCGTTCAAAAAATAAATAAATTTTTCTCTACTATTCTTTTAGGATTGGTTATGCTGTCTCTTGTAAGTTATTATTTTGTATCTGACAGCGAAAAAACAATGAATAGTTTAGGAAGAGAAATTGTTGCATTAAGTAATGAAAATATTGAACTCCAAAATAAAATTGATAATATGAATTCCTTTAATAAAGTTGATGCAATTATACAAGGAAATACTTTTCTTGATACCGCAAAACAAGTTATAGAAATTCCTGCCGTTAATTCCGCCGTTACCCCGAAATTACCCCCTATTCCCGTTAATTATAAGTGGTCAATGGGTTATTAATTTTAGTTAAATTATTTTCTCTTTAATATTATTGTGATACCCTATTTATAGGGATTTGTTGTATGAGACAAAGTGATGACAAAAACAAAATAAAACAGGTGGAATTGCGTATAAAAATTGCGCATATATTTATTTTGGGATTTTTTATGATTGCCGTTATATACCTGTTTTTGCTTCAAATAGTAGATATCAGGCATTATAAGTCAAGAGCCGTAAATCAAAGATACAGTAAAAACTTTATTATGCGAGGGCAGATACTTGATAGAAACGGGTTAAGACTGGCAACAGACCAAACCTCATACAATTTATATGCACATAGAGAATATTTTGACCATACTCCTGAAGAAATTGCGCAAATGCTTGCACCTGAGTTAAAAGTTTCAAAGCAGTCAATAATTAATTCAATAAATAAAGGTTCAACGGTAATATTATTAAAGAAAGATGTAGATAGACAAACTGCAGATAAGATAAAAAAACTGGGGCTTAGAGAAATAAGTCTCGATAAAAAAAATGAAAGAGTATATCCGCAGGATGAACTGGCTGCTCATGTTATAGGGTATTATAATCCCGATGCGGATACGGCAGCAGGTGTGGAATTAACTGCCAAAGATAAATTGGAAGACGTTGAAAATAATGTTAAAGTTCAAAGAACTCCAAGAGGCGATATTATATATGAAACAACTACAGACCCTGTCCTTGCATCAACCCCGCAGGTAGGTAAAACCGTTACATTAACAATAGATTCCGCTATTCAGCATGTTTGCGAGCGAGAACTTTTAAATATGGTCAATTCCAAAAATGCTACCCGAGGTGCCGTTATTGTTATGAATCCTAAAAATGGCGAAATATTGGGATATGCGGTTTATCCAAGGTATAATCCCAATAATTATAAAAAAGTACCTGCAATAAAGCTTAAAAATTGGACTTTATCTGATGTGTATCCGCCGGGGTCTACATTTAAAACTCTTACAGTTGCTGCGGGGTTAGAAAGCGGAAAAATTACTCCGTATTCAAAAGTACTGGATACGGGAAAAATGCAGCTCGGCAACTGGACTATTCAAAACTATGACTACAATAAACACCCATACCCCGGTATGATTAATCTTGTATATTTGCTTGAACATTCAAGCAATGTCGGAAGTGCCAATATCGCACTTATGATGCAGCCTTCCGAATACTATAACATTTTGTCAAATTTCGGAATAGGCAAAAAAACAGGTATTGACCTGCCCGGCGAATCGTCAGGACTTCTGCCAAAACCGTTTAAATGGGATAAATCAAGACAAGCTACAATGGGTTACGGTTACGGGGCTTCTGTTACTTCCATTCAAATGGTCAGTGCGGTAAGCGCCCTTGCAAATAAAGGAGTGAGAGTAACTCCGCATGTTATTAAATATTCGCCCGAAGAAGAAGAACAGAAAGTTCAAAAAATTCAGGTGCTTAAGCCTGAAACGGCTCAAGCTGTTACAAATCTTCTCGCTCAAAGTATAAGTAACTCACGAGGGGTTATTAATCTTGATAAATATACGGTAGCAGGTAAAACGGGTACATCAAAAAAACCTAAAGAAAATTCTAAAGGATATTCAAATTCTTTATATGCATCAGTAGTCGGATATTTTCCCGTAAAAGATCCGCAGATACTTGTTTATGTCGTTGTCGATGTTCCTTCGACTTTCGGCATTTGGGGTAATACGGTTGCAGGTCCTGTATTTAAAGAAGTGGCAAATCAATGTGCAAGAATTTTAAATATCCCTCCGGATAAAAATGTTGTAAACTAGTAAAAAAGGTAAAAATATGTATTTAAAAGATTTATTAAAATTATTGGATGATTATAAAACAGAAAACTTTGAAAATGTTGATATAACAGGGATTTCATATAACTCACTTACTACAAAAAAAGGTGACATATTTATTTGTATCAGAGGGGAAGCTTCAGACGGTCACAAATATGCTCAAAGTGCTGTTGATAAAGGTGCAAGCGCATTATTTTGCGAGGAAAAACTTAATATCAATGTACCGCAAATAATTGTTAACGATACAAAAAGGACAATGGCAAATATTGCAGCAGCATTTTACTCTGAACCATCAAAAGATATTAATTTAATAGGTGTAACGGGTACAAACGGCAAAACAACCGTTACTCATTTAATCCAAAGAATATTGGAGGAAAATAATGAAAAATGTGCATTAATAGGCACTTTAGGCTATAAACTTTCAAGCAGTGATGAATATAAAGAGGCAAAACATACAACACCGCAGCCGCCTGAACTCCAAAGAGATTTAAGATTAATGGCTGATAGCGGTATTAATAACGTTGTAATGGAGGTAAGTTCGCACTCTTTGGAACAAAAAAGAGTAGGGTGCTGTCAGTTTAACGGGGCGGTATTTACAAACCTTACTCAAGACCACCTTGATTACCATATTACAATGCACAATTACTTTAAGGCAAAAGCAATGCTCTTTGAAATGCTTAAAGAGGGTGATTTTGCAGTAATTAATGCAGATGATGAATATGCAAAAGATTTTTTAAATATTATACCAAAAGGAGTAAGAACATATACTTACGGAGTTAAAAATAAAGCCGATATAAAAGCTGAAAATATTGATTTTTCAATAGATGGGGCTAAATTAACCGTTGAATTTAACACCGGAAAAGAAAATTTAAACCTGCATTTGAACGGAATGTTCAGTGTTTATAATGCCTTAGCTGCATTTACTGCAGGGCTTGCAATGGGAATAGATTATAAAACAATAATAAAAGCGCTTGAAAATACAAAAAGTGTTGCGGGCAGATTTGAAATAGTTAGTAAAAAGCCTCTGGTTATTGTAGATTATGCGCATACTCCCGACGGACTTGAAAATGTTTTAAAAGCCGCAAGAGAATTAACTCCTCAAACTTCTAAATTAATATGTTTGTTTGGGTGCGGAGGGGATAGAGATGCTACAAAACGACCGAAAATGGGTAAAATAGCAGATAATTTATCGGATAAGGTTGTCGTAACATCGGATAACCCCAGAAGCGAGGACCCTCAATTAATTATTTCCGACATTATGACGGGGATAAAAACGGTTGATACAAAAAGAATTTTTGTAGAACCTGATAGGCGCAGGGCAATACAGTTTCTAAAAACAATTTCAAATCCTGAAGATGTTATTGTTATTGCAGGGAAAGGACATGAAGATTATCAAATATTAAAAAACGAAACAATTCATTTTGATGACAGAGAAGAAGCAAGAAAAGTGTTTGTTGAATTAGGAGGCAGAGTATGAAATTAACGGTTTTAGGCCCCGGGTGCTGGGGATTAACACTCGCATGGATGCTGAATAATAATTTTGAAGACATTACGGTCTGGGGCAGAACAAGTGATATCTCGGAGGAACTCAGACAATTTAAAAGAACTACAAAACCCCTACCCGTTCAACTGGATAATAAGGTTCAAATAACCGATAATCTTAAAGAAGCAATAGATAATGCGGATATTATACTTCTTGTTGTTGCAACGTCAGGCATAAGACCTGTATGTAAACAATTAAAAGAGGCAGGCTTAAAAAATAATCAAATTTTGGTTAATCTTTCAAAAGGTTTGGAACTGCCCTCATTAAAAAGGATGTCTGAGGTAATAAAAGAAGAATTGCCCCAGTCAAGACTTGTAATTCTGTCAGGTCCAACACTTGCAAAAGAAATCTTAAACGGTTGCCCGACTGCGGCTTGCGTAGCAAGTGATGATATGGCAACGGCTGAATTTGTTCAACAACATTTAAATGTTCCTTCCAAATTCAGGTTGTATACAAATTCTGATGTTATAGGAGTAGAACTCGGCGGAAGTTTAAAAAATGTTATTGCAATAGCATCTGGATTTGCGGATGCCATGAAACTTGGCGATAATTGCAGAGGAACTCTTTTAACAAGAGGTATGGCTGAAATAGTAAGAGTAAGCACTGCATTGGGAGCAAAACCTTCAACACTATACGGATTATCAGGCATGGGAGATTTAATTGCTACCTGCTCAAGCCCTTTCAGCCGTAATTTTACTGTGGGTTCAATGCTCGGGCATGGAAAAAAAATAAATGATATCCTAAATGAACTCGGGTCTGTTGCAGAAGGGGTTAAAACTTCTAAAGCATTATGTGAACTCGCTCAAAAACTGGGGCTTTCCGTTCCTGTTTCTTCTGCTATATATGAAGCGGTTTATACGGATATTACCCCGGAGGAAGTTTTAAATAAGCTTATGAACAGAAAACTTAAACATGAAGATTAAATTAGGAGATACTAATGACAGAAAATAATTCTTTTAATGAATTAATGGAGCAAGGTAAAAATCTTTTTAATGAAGGAAAATATATAGAAGCGATAAAATTATATAAACTTGCTTATATAATGAAAGTTAATAAAATATCCAACAGTGATTTGGGAAATTTATACATTAGACTGGGAAATGCATATTACAGTATTTTAGATAAAGATAAAGCAGGTTATTATTATGAAAAATATTTAGAACTTTTCCCTCAGGGGCAAGCCAGTGTTTTTTCCAGAATTGCAAGTAAATATTATTATACAGATGCTGAAAAGTGTGTTGATTGTTATAATAAAGCTTTAAATATGAACACTAACAGATTTGATGTAGAAAATAAACTTTTTGCAATGACTAAATCTGCTTTTTACACTCAACTGGATGTTAAAGAAGAATCTGAACAGGAAATAGCCAATTTAAAAAATGCCCTAAAAAATGAAATATTTAAATATGATCATTCTAAAAAGAAAAATCAGCCTGATAAAAAACTTAATATAGGCTATTTATCATCGGATGTATACACTCATACAATGATGAACTATATACTTCCTATTTGGCAAAATCATAATAAAGATGAATTTAATTTTATTATTTTTAACGGTGCTGAAAAACATGATAGAACTACAGAACAAGTTGAAGGCTTGGGATTTAAGATTGTTCCCTGCCCTAAAATGAATGATAAAGATGTAGCAAAACTCATTTATGAAAATGATATTGATATTTTAATAGATTTGGGAGGATATACTCATTTAAAATCATTTTCTGCACTGTATAAACCTGCTCCGATAATTATTTCTTATTTGGGCTATTTGAATACATTGGGAATTAAAGAAGTGGATTATATATTAGCTGATAAATTTGTTATTCCTGAAGATAAAGCATATCTTTATACCGAAAAACCATTATATAATAAAATCGGGTACACGATATTTGCCGAAAAACCTTTCCCCGAAGTAAGTGATTGTCCTTTTGTTCAAAACGGTTATATTACTTACGGATGTTTTAATTGCACCTCTAAGTTATCGGATATGATTTTATATATTTGGTCAAAAATATTGGAGAAAGATACAACTTCTAAATTATTGATTTACAGGACCCAATTAACAAGAACCAGAATTAACATATTTAAGTCTAAGTTTAAAAAATTAGGTATAAATGAAGATAGGTTAATATTTTCAAATCAAAAATATTCTCCGCATTATAAAGCATACTCTCAAGCTGATATAGCGCTTGATCCGTACCCGTTTAGCGGAATGTCAATAGCACTTGAAGCTGCAATGATGGGAGTTCCTACTGTCACATTATTAGGTGAAGGTATTCAATCACGAGGTGTTGGCAGAATTAATAAAGTTCTGGGATTTGAAGAATTATTAAATGCAGAAAACGGTGAAGAATATATTAATAAAGCTGTTAATCTGGCTAATAATAAAGAAAAGCTGATTGAATTAAATAAAACTTTGCGAGAAAAGGTTGAAAATTCTTCTATTATTAAAGGAGCCGGGGAATTTACAAAAGATTTAGAAGACAGTTTCAGAAAAATTTGGCTTGAGTTTACAAATAATCCTTAAAATCTTTTTTTATAACTTTATATCCGCATCCATTTGGCATGGCTAAATTAAGTGATATTGATTTTTTTGGATAATCTCTGCATAGTTTAGGCCGTGTATTATACACACTGCATTTCCCGTCAGAGGTTAAATATTTACAACTTAAAATAATATTGTTATTTTCATCTTTCCCTTTTATATAAAATCTTTTATAATGCGGAAAAATTAACTGCATAAACTTTAATTCTTTTTCATTTTTAAGCCCATCAGATCTTATCTCTCGGCAGCAATTTCCGCATTTATTGCAATTTCCCTCTATTTCATATTTTATTTTTTGAGGAACAAAATACGAAATAAATTCATAATATAAGGATTTTATTAAATCAATAGACATTTGTTAACAAACTCGGTTTAAAAATTATTTATTTGGTAAAATAATAACATAAGAATTACGAGGAAAAAATGGCGAAAAAGAAGAAAAAAAATAATCCGATAATTTCCTTTATAAAAGTAGTTTTTATTATAATTACAGCTTTTATACTGGCAGGATATTTTGCGATAAAAATGTATTTAAATGAACTTCCGCCAATTCCAAATCTTGAAAAATATAACAGAAATATAGTTACTCAGGTATATTCATCTGATAATCAATTAATAAAGACATTTCAAACCTTTCATTATAAAGAAGTATCAATAAATGAGATACCTCAATATATGAAAGATGCAATTATTTCAACGGAAGATAAAAATTTTTATACTCATAGCGGATATGATATAATCGGGATTTTTCGTTCTATATTAGTTAATTTAATAAATAAACGGGCTTCGCAAGGTGCAAGTACAATTACTCAGCAGTTGGCGAGGATTATGTTTTTATCTAACGAGAAAACATTTGTAAGAAAAATAAAAGAAATTCAAATTGCGGCAAGAATAGAAAAAACAATATCAAAGGATAAAATTCTTGAGATGTACTTAAATAATGTTTATTTAGGCTCGGGCGCATATGGTGTCGGGGCTGCTGCCGCTACTTATTTTAATAAAGACTTATCAAAATTGTCATTGGCAGAATGTGCGTTAATTGCGGGATTACCTCAAGCACCTTCCGTATATTCTCCTTATAAAAGTATAAAAAAGGCTGTAAAGCGAAGAAATAAAGTATTAAAAAGAATGTATGTTATGAAAACCATAACAAAAAAACAGTATGAAGCTGCATTAAAAGAAAAAATCGTATTAAATAAAGACCCCGGATTAACTTGGGCAAATGTTGCACCGTATTTTATAGATTATGTATTTAAAGAACTTGAAATGCTCGGGTTTGATGAAAGAGAAATATCTGAAGGCGGTTATAAAATAACTACAACATTGGATTATAAATCTCAGGTTGCCGCAAATAAAGCAATCGAAAAAAATATGGCGGCTTGGCATTTAACAAAGCCAAAGCAGCAAGCTGCTTTGTTTAGCTATTCTCCTACAACTGGTGCTATTATTGCATATTGCGGCGGTAAAAATTACAGGGAATCACAATATGACAGAGTTACTCAAGCAATAAGACCTCCCGGTTCTTCATTTAAACCTTTTGTATATACTGCCGCAGTAGAAAAAGGTTATTTGCCTACCGACATAATAGAGGACAGCCCTATAACAATCGGTAAATGGAGTCCGCATAATTATGGCAACAAATATAGAGGAAAAATGCCTTTATATAAAGCATTGGCAATTTCATCAAATGTTGCAGCCGTAAGATTAATTAAAGATGTTGGTATTGATGCTGTTATTAGTACAGCTAAAGGATTAGGTATTACAACTCCTTTAACTAATGATTATACAATATCACTCGGTTCTAACGGTGTTAAACTGTTTGATATGGTTGTTGCATACGGTAATTTTGCAAACGGCGGATATAAAGTCCAGCCTTATGCAATAGAGAAAATAGAAACTCAAAGAGGTAAAATAATTTATCAGGCTAAAAGAACAAAAATAACAAAAGTTCTTGATAAAAATGTTGCAGGTATTATGACTGCCATGTTAAGAAAAGTTATTACCTCGGGAACAGGTAAAGGTGCTGATATAGGTAAACCTATGGGCGGAAAAACAGGTACTACAAACGATAATAAGGATGCTTGGTTTATAGGTTTTACTCCTGACATTGTTACGGGTGTATTTATCGGAAATGATGATAATACAAGTACAGGTCTAACCGGAGGAAGTGCCCCTGCCAGAATTTGGAAAGATATGATGTTAGTTGCAACGGAAAAATACGGAAAACCTGAATTTGATTATGAACCTGTTGATATGGAAGTACATTCTGCCGAAACATCAAGTAATGATGATGAAAATGCGGAAGAAAATGCGGAAGGTGACACTACTAATACGGAAAATCAACCTCAAAACGGAATTATACCTTTACCTTCGCCGCCTTCAACTCAACAGGAAAGCTTTAACAATATTCCGGTTCAACTAAATGAAAATATTATTAATGAGAATAAAACTGATACACAGAATGAAAATTAAATTCCGTTTAATTTCGGTATTTTCATTTTAAATACTTCTTCAAGGTCAATACCGTTTAAGATCTCATTTATAAGTGTATTGGCTTTTACACTTTTACCTCTAAAATTTCTTATTAACCCTAAAACTTTAACGTCACAATAATTTTCAATTAACTCAGGAAAATATTTTATTTCGGGACTTTCGGAATATACCTGAAATTTATTTATAATTACACCTAAAATATTGATTCCTATGGTTTTTGCAGTATTTATTTCATTAAAGTATTGATTTACGGAATTATTTGAAGGATTTACGACAAATAATACCGGTATATTAAGTTTTAACGGAAGATGATAATTATATAATTCATCATTAACGGGAGTCATTAATCCGCCCGTAGCTTCTATCAGCAATGTATCTGTTTTCTTTGATAAAACGGAATAATCTTTTTTTATATTATCGAAATCTATATTGATATTTTGAAGTTTGCTTCCCGTTAAAGGAATGACATCGCCGGTAAGCATGTATGTAGAGTGAGTTGTGATATACGGGTCAAGCATTTTTACAAATGTTAAATCGGGTGAAATTAAATATTTACCTTTATCTATTGCATTTGTTTGGATAGGTTTATATACCCCTGATTTATACCCTAATGACTGCATGACAGCTGCAATTCCCGCAGATATTACAGTCTTCCCGTCACCACTATTTAAACTTGTTACATAAATATTATTCATAACAAAATTATATCAAATATTATTCCTTAATCTTCCTTCATAAGGTGTAAAAGCTTATTTAATGTGTTAAACTGTATTTATGAAAAATTTTATTAAAATATTTTTATTTATTTTTATTCTATTCGCGGGCATAAATATGTTACATGCCGAAGAAACGAATGCGGAAAATACAAATATCAAAGTTCGTGCAGGTACTTTTATAAAAGTAATGAACATGAATGAAATCTCAACTTTGATTTCTGATATCGGAGATGAAGTTGTTTTTTTAAATATTAATGATATGTATGTTTATGAAACTAATGTTATTCCTAAAAATACAAAAGTCTTTGGTGAAGTGGAGGATGTTTTAGAGCCTGTTCAAGGCAGAAACGGTGCTATTAAAATTTTAATAACAAAAATGATAACTCCCGATAAAAAGGTCTATAAAGTTAAAGGACACTTATATTCCGACAATGATAATTACTTTGGCGGAGAAGAAACTCTGCCCGTTTATTATCGAAAAGTTCCTCATTTCCAGCAAAGAATAAGACCTATACTAAAGGCAGTACCTTTAAGTGTTTTAGAACAAGGAAAACATACCGTTATTAAACCCGGCGAAGAACTTTTTGTTATTATAGAGGATGATATTATTGCTAAGTAATTTGGGAGAATTTATGAAAAAAATATCCGTATTTTTTATTTTTATATTTTTATTTTTTATAATTTCAGATAACAGTGCATTTGCAAAGTCAAAAAAATATAATAAAAATCAAGAATCTGTAATTCCAATCCAAACCGTAAGTTATCCCGTGCCTGCAAATAATTACACAACACAAGGCTATCAGGGAATAAATTATAATAACGTTGAAGATAAATTTATTTTAATCCCCATAGATACTGTTTTTTCTGTTAATGCAATAACTCCCGTAAATTCGGAAACGGTAAAAATCGGGGATAGAATTTCTTTTTATTTCGTGTCGGATTTTTATTATAAATCCTCTTTAGTAGCCCCATCAGGCAGTAAAATAAACGGAACGGTGCTATCCGATAAAAAAGATGAATTATTGATAAAGTTTACAAATATAATGACCTCCACGGGGCAGGTTATACCTGTATCGGCTCAAATACAAACAGAGGATGGTTCCGGTATTTTAAAAGCCGATAATATTAAAAATTTTGAAGATAATAATTCAGATAATTCAAAAAAATATACAAATCAAACAGGAGCCGCATTTAATATAAATAAACATATAAAAACCGAAAACGGAAGTGTTATAATACCGCAAAATACACAGGTAAATATAATTTTAAATCAACCGATTACCGTTTTAACTAATACTCCTTTTTAGTTAGTAAACAGGCTATTTGTTTTATTAATAATTTTTTGGTAGAATAACTAACAAATGGGAAGTTAGGGAATGTCAGTAATAAAAAATGATGACAATATAAAATCAGGGGGATTAACAAACAGAAATGCTGTTTATGAGCTTCCTGCGGTTATAAGAAAAGAAAAAGATGAAATTTCTTTTGAAAAGTCTTTATTTATTGCAATAATATTGCACCCGGCAGTTATATTAATATTGCTTTTATCATCATTTATTCTTAAATTACTTGGAATAGATTTTGACTTATTTAAAAAACCTGAACTAAAGCCAAAGGATATAGAATTTGTACTTGTAGAAAAAGAGGCTCCGCCTATTGATAAAAATACCAAAAACAGAGCTGATAGAAATTCTCAAGCCGGCGGAAAGCATGACCCCAAACGGCCAGTTTCGCTTCCGCAGACATCTGCTCCAAAAGCACCTGCCAAGAAGCCTGCTTCGCCTGCTCCAAATAAACCTGCAGTTAAACCGCAGCCGAAAGTTCAACCTCAGCCGGCTCCGCAAAAACCGCAAGTTCAAAAACCGGCGCCGCAGCCTGTACAAAAGGCACCTGCTCCGCAGCCACAGACACCTGCGCCAAAGGCGCCGGCTCCAAGACCTGCTCCGGCACCTGCTGCAGCTCCTAAACCGACTGTAAAACCGCAATCTAATTTTAATATACCAATACCAAAATCAAATATACCGCAGGTAACTCAACCTTCAAGTGCTCCTGTTACATCCGCACCAAAAATGGGAGGCTCAGGGACAGGCGCTATAGGTAAAAGTACTACAGCAGCTCCAAGTTTCTCGCCGACTACGGGAAATAAAGGCGGCGCAGGCGGAACGGGAACAGGCACAGGCGGTGGCGGAAGATTTAGTAATGCTACGGGTTCAGGCAGCGGAAATGTAGGTAACCCGGGCCCCGGCAATCCTAAAGGCGCACCCGGTATTGATGCAATTAAAGAACCTGATTTCGGTCCTTATATGAAGGAACTTCAAAGAAGAATTAAAATGAATTGGGATCCTCCTAAAGGTAATGAAAGTAAAAGAGTTATTCTTTTATTCTCTATTGCTCGTGACGGAAGACTGTTAAATGTTAAAGTCCACCGTTCTTCAGGACTTCCTGCCGCAGATAATGCAGCTATTGATGCAGTTAAATTGACGGCTCCATTCAGACCGCTGCCCCCCGAATTCAAAGGAAATAGTGTAGATATTCAATTTACATTTGATTACAATGTATTTGGAGTATCGGGATAAGATAAAAATTAATTAGAAAAGAGGAAATAAATTATGGAATTATTATTACATTCAATTCAAATGGACTGGCCGGTACTTCTGCCTATTCTGTTATGTTCAATATTAACGGTTGCCGTTGCCATTAACAGATTTAGCTTTTATAACAAAAATAAAAGAGATGTCGTAAGATTTATAAGAGCTTTAAAATCGGAATTAGTTAATAACAGACTTGAAGCAGCTAAAAATATAAGTATTCAATTGGGCGGGGTTATCGGTGAAGTAGCTGAAGAAGCTGTAAGAATTTTCTCCGAACAAAAACAAGGTTTTTCGCGTTCTTTTGATATTTCAGCTAATTTATCAACAAGAAAACTCGAAAAATATTTAACTATTTTAGGTACAATAGGTGGTGTTTGCCCGTTCTTAGGTTTATTCGGTACTGTTGTCAGAATACTTTATACATTCCAAGATTTGGCATCACAGGGTAATCAATCTGCTGCGGTTGCTATGGGAATAGGTTCCGCTTTGATCGCTACCGCATTCGGGTTAGGTGTTGCTATCGTTGCAGTTGTTCTATATAACCTTTTCCAATCTACGGTTAAAAGATATGAAGACGATTTTCAGCTTATCAAGTTGTTATTCTTAAGCTTTACGGATTCCGAAGAAAAAGTTCAGTCAAAAGCATTTGTATAGGATTTTAAAATGGCATTTTCAAGTTCAAAAAATAAAAAAACTCTATTTACAGAAATTAATATTACACCTTTAACCGATATATTTTTGGTATTGCTTATCATAATGATGGTTATAGCTCCTTCTTTTCAATCGGTTGATAATAATATTAATATTCCCGAAATAAATTCCGGTATTTCTATAGAACAAAAAAATGCCGAAATTGCAGTAACCAAGTCCGGTCAATATTATCTTAACGGAAAGGCTATTTCATCGGATAATTTGGTTACGGAGTTAGCTAATTTAAAACTGACCTTAGAAAAACCTGAAGTCGTTGTTAAAGCAGATACTTTAACAAAAAGCAGTGAAATTCAAAAAATAATGAAAGCTGCTCAGGAAGCGGAATTTGCTAAACTCGTTTTAGCGGGTGAACCTTTAACTAAAAAAGAACAGAAAAAACTTGAAAATAATTATAAACCTCAAGTAAAAACTCAAAATAAGCCTCAGAATTATAACTGGGACGAGTAAGGAATTTTAAAATGGCATCACAAAGAAAAACTTTTAATGAAATTAATATTACACCTTTAACCGATATCTTTTTGGTACTTCTTATTATAATGATGGTTATAGCACCACTGCTTGACCAGCAGGGTCTAAATCTTGCCGTTCCTAATATGATTGAAGTTCAAGATGAAATTAAGGATTCCAAACTTATTAAAGTTGTTGTTACTAATGATGATAAGTATATGTTAAATGATATTGAAATTCCCGTTAATAACCTTTCAAATATGGTGAAAGAAGAAGCAGTGCAAAATCCTGACGGATTATTAATTATTACTCAGCCTGATGCTACTCATGGGGCTGTGGTTAAATTAATGGATGAAGCAAGAAATTCAGGTGTTACTAATATATCCATTACCGAATATTAAAGATTTAATTCTTTTTTGTAGTATTTAACAACCGCATAAGCATTTTTATCGTTGTCTTTGCTTGTTATTAAACCTTTATCATCCGTATGTCCGTCATCACCGTATTGATAAAGTTGACTAAATAACGTATATTTAAACCTGTCAATCTTTGCTTTTAATGCTGATTGGTTTGTTTGCTGATTGTCTTTCTTTTCTTGTAATTGACTTGAATCAAACTGTATTAATGATTCGGCTTTTTTACTTTTCCCGTTTTCTAACCGATGAATTATTGCACTGTCAAATTCTTTATAAAATTCGGATTTTCTTTTTTTTATTTTTGCATCATTACCGTTATAAAGATACCTGATATCGTTTTTATAATTTTTTTCCAGTCTGTTAAAATAGTTAAAATCATCGCCTGAAATTAAAGCAATTCTGTTTTTGCCAAATCTCCTGATTAATATTCCGTTATAACCGTTATAATCTTCAAGAATATCTTTAAAAAATCTTCTTATGGATTTTCTTTCTTCTCTTGAATATCCTGATACATCGCTGGAATTTAGAATATCATTTATTTTATATGTGAAATTATCCAATTTCATTCTGTCTTTTGATAACTCGGGGTTTGTTACAGATTTTATTTCTATTACCCGTCCAAAGTTTATAATGCTATTTACAGATTGAACTTTCAATTTTTACCCCTTTATTAGTAAAACAGTTGAATACACTGCCACTGCCTGTTTTTCTCCGATAGAATCCATTTTTTCCATCGTTTTTGCTTTTATGGAAATTCTGTTTTCTTCAATATTAAAAATTGAAGATAATTTTTTTTGCATTAATTTTATATAAGGTTTCATCTTGGGTTCTTCAATAATAATCGTGTTATCAATATTATTAATTTTATAGCCTTTATCCAAAATTATTTTATATGCTTCTTTTAGTAAAATTGTGCTGTCGATATCTTTATATTTAGGGTCATTATCGGGGAAATGCGTACCTATATCGCCAAGCGCTAAGGCTCCGAATAAAGCATCAATTATGGCATGGATTAAGGCATCGGCATCAGAGTGACCTAAGAGTCCTTTTTCATACGGGATTTCTACTCCGCCGAGAATTAATTTTCTGCCTGTAACAAGTTTATGTATATCAAACCCTTGCCCTATTCTATACATCATTTTTCTCCCATACAAATTTATTTACGGCCTTAACAAAACCGTCATTTTGAACGGTATCTGTTATATAATCGGCTTCTGCTTTAATTTCATCGGTTCCGTTTGCCATGGCAACTCCTATCCCAGCCGTTTTAACCATTTCTATATCGTTATTCTGATCGCCTATTGCCATTACTTCTTTTTCCGTAAATCCGAGTTTCTTTGCCAAAAATTTTATGGCATTTCCTTTTGTTGCCTCTTTATTTGCTATTTCGCAGAAATAGTCAAAGGATTTAACTACATAAATTTGAGGATACTTTTCTCTTAATTCTTCTATAAAACTGTTTATAAAATTAACATCATATTTTATTGCAAGAAGTTTATTTAATTTTGAAAAATCAAGTTCATCAAAAGAATTTACCTTAAAATAATCAATTCCCTTATCGCCGATATAATCTTTTATATATTGGTCATCATCTTCAACATAGAGTGTATCTTCAATATAAACATTCAGATGAATATTTCTTTTTCTGCAATCTGCGATGATTTCGCGGGCGATATCAGGATTTAGGTATTTAACATCAAGAATTTCGCCTTCATATGAATTGACAAGTCCGCCTTGGTAGCAGATTAGCGGGCATTTTATTCCTATTTTATCAGCAACGGATTTAGCGCTCCCGTATGTTCTACCTGTTGCAATTGCAACATAAACTCCGTTATTTATAAGATTGTGTAAACAAGTCTTTACCTTTTCGCTTATACCGTTTTCGGGAGAGTATATTGTTCCGTCTATATCAGTTACAACCATTTTTATCATAGTTTATAAGCCCTCATAAGCGCTGATATGGTTTTGGAATCATTTATTCTGCCATCTTTTACCATTTTAAAGACTTCTTCTCTATCAATTGCAATATAGTCTAAAACTTCGCCCTCATCAAGATGTTGATGTGTTTGTGTTAAATCTGAAGCCTTAAAAAGATACAATTTTTCAGAGCAAAACCCCGGTGAAGTCCAGATAAAACCTAATGGTTCCCAAGTGTTTGCAGTGTATCCCGTTTCTTCTTCA
Organism: Candidatus Gastranaerophilales bacterium; assembly: GCA_947589255.1. Lineage (GTDB taxonomy): Bacteria > Cyanobacteriota > Vampirovibrionia > Gastranaerophilales > Gastranaerophilaceae > Avigastranaerophilus. Next base: position 17,623 of record CANQAL010000023.1, read on the forward strand.
AGCTCCCGTTTCGCCGCATCAAGGATTTCTTCCCCTGCTTTATCAAGTTTTCCTGCGGGCAGTTCATACAAAACTTCTTTTGTCGGGTAGCGAAATTGTTTTACCATTAGTATTTTGCCTTCTTTTTCGCTTGCTATTACAACTCCGCCCCTATGGTGTACAACTTCTCTTGTCGTTTTATAACCGTCAGATAATTCAACATCATCCCGAGTAATTCTAAAAACTCTGCCGTTATAGATTTCTTGCGAATTTATGGTTTTTTCAAATAATTTTTCCATAAGTTAATTATAATATAAATTTGTCCTTTTATAATATAATTTAATTATGAATGTAAAAAATGTAATAGGGTTTTGGGGATATCCTCATCCCGACTTGATAAAAAAATATAAACAAAAATTTCCCAATGCGCTTTGGGTTGATTTTGATATAGATTACGGGTTTGAAAAGACTGATATCCTGCCGGATTCATACTGTGCAATTATAAAAAATATTATAAATTCGGCATTTCATTATAAAGATGAACTTCTTGTTATTTTAGCTCCTATCGGAAAAGATAAGTGCGACAGCGGGTGGTTCGCATATGAAATATTAAAAGATTTAGGGTTTAATATTATAAAAAGTATTTTTGAAGAGTCTTCTTACAGATGTGAAGTTAAAATTTCAACGTCAAATCTACCTTTAAGGCAAAAAATCGAACTTATAACAAAAAATATTTATGAGCCTCAAAATCTTGATTTAACGCCATGTAAAGCAAAATTCGGATTTTGGGGAGTACCGCCTAATGACCTTTCCATATTGGAGTTATTCCCTAATGAAACGCATGTATATGGCTGGAGCAGATGTGTTGAGGCTATGACTCCTGCTGATATTGAGCTTGAAATGTTTGTGGATAAGAATGTTCCGACTGTATTTTATTCGCAGTCATTCTGCTCAAAAGCTCAGCTTGCTAAATATTTAGCTGATAAATACAACGGGCTTTATATAGATATAGATGATGTTGCGACAAACTCTACAAGAGCCAAAATAGAAGCATTTTTGAGGTTAAGATGATTGTACTTGATGCAGGCACAACTTGGTCTAAAATAGTTGAAAGTGATAACGAAAATAAGATGAATAAGTTTTCATCTAATCTTGTAAAATGCGAAAACGGTTTTAATTATTATGTTATCCCCTCAAGTAATTTAAAGGATATTCATTTTAAGTTTGATAAAGCAACGGGACATATGTCAAAATCCATGCTGAACTCTGATAGCGACTATGAAAATGAGGTTATTGCCTTAATTGAAGGATTTAGAAAAAAAATAAATAATGACGGGATTATCCTTGATATGGGAAGCAGAGATTCAAAATGGGCATTGTATAAAAACGGCAAATTTAAAGACTTAGATTGGAATAATTCCTGCTCAAGTTCAACAGGGGCAACCATTGAAATGCTTTTGAAGTTCTATTCCGTAAATGCGAAAGATTTGGAATTTAATAATGAAAAATACATAATAACCTGCGGAATCTTCGGCTTGGAAAAAATAATGGATGATATAGCAAAAGGCAACGACGCAAAAACCGCCATATCTAAATTTATCCACGGAATTGCGTTTAATGCATGGAACTTTGCAAAAAAGCCCGATAAAATATATTTATCAGGCGGTTTTTGCGAAAATGAATGCTTTATAAAATCGCTTTCAAATTACTGCGAGGTTATCCCGATGGGCAGATTTTTGCTCTGCGA
>CANQAL010000024.1 GCA_947589255.1 Candidatus Gastranaerophilales bacterium
ATATTTTTATAATAAAATGTAAATAAACATATTACATGGTGGATTTATGGAGATCAGGGATAAGAAATTTCATTTTATTGCTATTGGCGGTGTGGGAATGAGCGCACTGGCTAAATATCTGGTTGAATGCGGTGCAGCCGTTACGGGTTCTGATATACAAGAGAGTAAATATACCCACTTGCTTGAAAAATTGAGAATAAAAGTTTCAATCGGACATAATGCCAATTTAATTGAAAAAGATATGATAATCACGGCAAGCAGCGCCATTAAAGAATCTAATCCCGAAATAATAAGAGCAAAAGAACTCGGGCTTAAAATATATCACCGCTCCGATATATTAAAAATGATATCCGATGAATTTTCAAAAAATGAAAATGCTTATTTTATCGGATTTTCAGGTACTCACGGCAAAACAACAACAAGCGGTCTTGCTTCTTATATTTTATATAATGCAGGATTAAATCCTTCTTTTGTAACAGGCGGAATAATACCTGATATTAATACTAACGGTAATTATAACGGTGATAAATATTTTATAGCCGAGCTTGATGAATCAGACGGAACGATACAAAAGTATTCTACGGATATTGCTGTTATTAACAATATGGAAGAGGATCACCTTGACCATTATAAAAACGGGTTTGAAGATATTGCCGATACTTTTAATAATTATCTTTCAAATAAACCCAATCAAAAGGTAATAATTAATATTGATAATGAAGGAAATAAAAAATTTATAAAAAAATATCCTCAATATAATTACATAACCCTCGGTTTAAATAATGCCGATTATACAGCTAAAAATATTAAATATGAAGGATTCGGCTCCGAATTTGAGGTTTATGTCAAAGGCGAATTTGAAACGAAATTAAAACTATCAATAATCGGAGAACACAACATTTATAATGCGCTTGCCGTATATTCAGCATTAAACGAAGCAGGAATTAAAGTAAACGAATTAACAAAATACTTTGAAAGCTTTAGCGGAATGGGCAGAAGATTTCAAAAAACAGGTGAATTTGACGGAATAAAATTGTTCGACGACTATGCACATCATCCGCATGAAATAATGACTACACTTGAAGGGATAAAAGGCTCTGCAGCCGGACAAAGGATTGTTGCAATATTTCAACCGCATAGATTTACAAGACTTAATGCGCTTTGGGATGAATTTAAAAATGCATTTAAAAATGCCGATTTATTAATAGCAACAAATGTATATCCTGCAGGCGAAAACGAAATAAATGGTGTTAATTCCGAAAATTTTATAAAAGAAATTAATCATTCAAATGCAATATATATATCGGGTGATATGAGTGAATGTGCAAAAAAAATATATCCTATGTTAAAAAATAATGATATAGTTATAACATTGGGGGCAGGGGATATAACAAAATTAGGCAGTTTAATACTGGAAGAACATAAAAGGGTTTGTCTTGACGCAAATATTTGATAATTATAATGTTAAAAATGATACAACATTTAAAATCGGAGGATGTATAAAAAAAGCGGCATTCCCCGAAAATGTTGAAGAATTTATACAGCTTTTAAATTCAGACGAATATGATATGGTATTAGGAAGCTGTTCAAATGTGTTATTTTCCTCTCAAGATGTTGATAAAAAAATTATTTTTACAAAAAACTTAAAGAAATACAGTTTTGAAGGAAATATTTTAAAAACGGAGTGCGGAGTAAAAGGGCCGTTAATTTCAAAAGAATGCCAAAAGCTTGGTTTATCGGGTTTTGAATTTTTAATAGGTTTCCCCGGGAGCTTCGGCGGTATGATATGTATGAATGCCTCCGCTCATAATCAGGCAATATCTGATAAATTTGTAAAATGCAGAGTTTTTGATACAAATACAAAACAAGTAATTTCATTAAATAAAGAAGAAATGCAATTTTTGTACAGAAATTCTGCCGTTTCAAAAAATAAATATATTGTACTTGATGCCGAATTTGAATTAGATAACGGAAATCAAGAAAATATTAATGAAATTATGAGAAGGAATATTGAATTCAGACAAGAAAGACAACCATCATTAACATTAGGTAATGCAGGGAGCATATTTAAAAATCCCTCAAACGACTCAGCAGGCAGACTTCTTGATTTATGCGAAATGAAAGGAGTTAAAGAGGGCGGTGCTATGGTTTATAAAAAGCACGCAAACTTTATATTAAATTATGATAATGCAACTTCGCTTGATGTTATAACATTAATGTATAAAATGTTTTCAAAAGTAAGAGAAAAATATACAATAAAATTAACACCCGAAATTATTTTTATAGGTAATAAAGAAACGGAAGAACAGAGATTATGGGATATAATGACGGAAGAAAATATTCATTAGATTCAAAAATAGCGGTATTATGTGCAGGACTTTCAACTGAAAGAGAAGTTTCAATCAGGTCAGGGAAAAATGTCTTTGAAGCATTAAAAAGACTCGGATATAAAAACAGTGAGCTTATATATGTTGATGAAAATATTGCTGAAACATTAAAAGAAAAGAAGCCTGATGTTGTTTATAATGCTCTTCACGGTAAGTACGGCGAAGATGGCTGTGTGCAAGGAATACTTGAAATTTTAAAAATCGAATACACCGGATGCGGAGTAATGTCAAGTGCTATTACAATGAATAAAGAGTACACAAAAAGGATTTTGTCGACGAATAAAAAAATTATAATGGCAAAATCTGCATTTATTCAAAAGGGTGAAGACATATACGAAAAAACAAAAAATTTAACATATCCGTTATTTATAAAACCTGTCAGTGAAGGCTCAAGCTTCGGAATGACAAAAGTTAATACAAAAGATGAATTAAAAGCGGCATATGATACCGCAATTAAATATAATGATGATGTACTTGCGGAAGAATTTATAGACGGATTTTTTGTAACTGTCGGAGTTTTAGAAAAAGACAATAAACCGTTTGCAACGGAAATTCTTGAAATCAGACCCAAAACCGAATGGTACGATTTTGAAGCAAAATATACAAGCGGAATGTCTGATTTTATACTACCTGCGAACATACCTGATGAACTTACAAAACTTGTTAAAGAAATATCAGTAGAAGCATTTAATACTGCAGGCTGCAGAGGGGTATCAAGAATTGACTTTATGATAAAAGATAATATTCCATATTTACTTGAAATAAATACCAGCCCCGGAATGACAGATATAAGCGACCTTCCTGCACAGGCAAAAGCATGCGGAATCAGCTATGATGAACTTGTATTACTAATATTAAACAGTGCGGGATTAAATAAATAATGCCATATGATTATACGGTAGAAAGAGCATTAAGACAGCAAAAGCTTCGCAGAAAAGCGAGGAGAGGAGAAATTGCGCTAAGGCGGCTTTATAAATTCATAAGATTTTTAATAATTTTATTTATTTTCTACTCTGTATTCAGAACACTAAATTGTCATTACTGGTATTTAAGCAGCGATATATATACAAAAAAGGGAACACCCCGTATTGAAGTATTGGGAAACAATATTGTTTCAAAAGACAAAATCATAAATCAAATGAAAAAAATTCCAATGGAAAATAAACCTATCTATATGATAAATCCCGAAAAAATGACAAAAGAAATAGAAAAGCTTTCTCCAGTTAAACGGGCATATATAAGAAGATTTTGGTTTCCTGCAAGATATGTCGTAATGATAGATGAAGTAATACCTGCCATAACGATATCACCCTCAGAAGAAGCACCTGCAGTTGCAGCATTCGGACATAACGGAGAACTAATCAACCGAGAATATCTTCCATTAAAAAATAATTTCCCGACAGCAAATATATTAAGCTACGGAACAAACGGCGATGACTATGAAAAATGGGATAAAGAAAAAATCTCTGATTTATATAAACTATATAAATTAATTGAAGATTATTCGGGAGAAAAAGTTAAATACATTGATTTAAGAACACCTCATAATACTTTCGTCCAACTGGAAAGTATTAAAATTAAGCTTGGAGAAATTGATGCTTCAGTATTTGAGCGGATAAAGCAGATATCAACACTTATCCCCGAAGTAAAAAAGCTTAAAGAACCAATTAAATATGTCGATTTATCGTGGCATGATTCAACATATTTAAAAATGGAAGAATACTAAATATCAATAAAAGAAATACCCATTACATTCTTTTCAAAAACTTTTTTTGATAAAGTAATTTCAGTTTCACTATCATAAGGATTGATGATTACAATAGTTCCGTCATCATTTATTTGTTTAACCGAAAATAAATGAGAAGAATAAGGGGTTAAAAGTACTTCATTTCCGTCAATATCATTAACAATTTTTGCGTCATTTCCGTTGTTTTCGCCTTCAAAAACACAAGTTAAAACAGTATTGCCATTATTTACATCATCAGCGATATAATCAACCACAGCTCCGACATCATCATATTTTGTTTGATAGACATCAGCATATTCGCCCGTAAATAAATAGGCTAAATCTCTAAATGAGCCGAAATCAAGAGTATTATCACTATCATTTATATGATTTAACAAAGATTCAGGAACTTCTATTTTTCCTTTTCTTGCTTTATCAAAAGCTTTTTTAATCCCCACTTCAAGTAAAAGAACATCATCATCGCCATTTGAGTAATGTCCATCATCTCTTGCAGCATCTAAATCGGAATCTTTAACAGTAACACTATAATTAATTCCTTTAAGTGCAACGGTATAAGTTCCATCTTCATTATTTTTTATTGTATTTTTTAAAATTTTACTTCCTTTTTTAGAAAAGCTGAAGGCTTGCACACTTCCAAGAAGCCAGCAGTCATTTATACTTCCCTGTTTAAAATCATCAATTTGACCATCAATATCGTATTCTCCGTTTGATGTGCTTTTATCATCAGATTTATTTACATCATCAGAATTTTCACTGCCGGATACTTCATAATCAAGAGTATCAATGGAATAATTTTCATCTAAAGTATTTTTAAAAATTGATATATCATCTTTTTCTTTTGTATTAATCTGAATTTGTGTATTTGTTAAACTAAAATAAGATATTTTACTATTATCTACTCTCATAATAATTTCCTTTATATATATAAAGAAAAAAGAAAATATATAATTGATATATACAAAAAAAATTATTAAAAAAATTAACAATAAATTTTTTAAAGATATTGAAAAAAAATATTTATATAATAAGATTAAATAGTCAGAAAATTAAAAATTCAACCCGTAACATATTAAAACTTAAACATCATAGTTTTAATAATGTTTTTTTATTTTAGGATTGATAAACAGAAGAAAGGCAATTACAGTGGAAGAAACTAAGACAAAGTCTAAGAAAAAAAAGATTGAAACAACTCAAGAGTTACCTGTACAAACAGAATGGAAAGAACAAGTAATACAAGTAAGAAGAGTTACAAAAGTTGTAAAAGGCGGAAAGAAATTAAGTTTTCGTGCCATAGTAGTAGTAGGAAATAAAAACGGACAAGTAGGTGTTGGCTGCGCTAAGGCTGCAGAAGTTATAATCGCAATACAAAAAGCAGTAGCAGACGGCAGAAAGAATTTGATAAATGTACCTATATTTAAGACTACAATACCACATCCGATAACAGGCAGATCAGGAGCCGGCAGTGTAATGTTAAAACCGGCATCACAAGGTACCGGAGTTATCGCAGGCGGTGCAGTTCGTGCGGTACTTGAACTTGCAGGTATTGAAAATATATTAAGTAAATCATTAGGTTCAAAATCTCCGTTAAATGCAGCAAATGCGACATTAGATGCACTGCAATCATTAAAATCATTTGATGTAGTAGCAAAAAGACGCGGATTATCGTTAAAAGATATGCTAAATTAAGAGGTAAACAAAAATGGCAACAAAAACAAAATCAAAAACAATTAAAATAACACTTGTAAAGAGTTTAATCGGTTCAAATGATAAACAAATAAGAGTTGCAAAAGCACTCGGTTTAACAAAAAAAGATCAAACAGTTGAACATGAAAACACTCCGACAATAATGGGTATGGTAAATACAATACCTCATTTATTAAAAGTGTCCGAATAGAAGAAAGGTAATTAATAAAATGTCAGAAAGAATAAAATTAGAAGATTTAAGACCTGCTGACGGTGCAACAGGCAAAGTAAAAAGAGTCGGCAGAGGCAGATCATCAGGCATGGGAAAAACTTCATGCCGCGGTAATAACGGAGAAGGTCAAAGATCAGGCCGTTCATCCAAAAGAGGATTTGAAGGCGGACAAATGCCCGGCTACAGACAAATGCCTAAATTAAAAGGATTTACTAACTTTAATGCAATAATATACGGTTCAATAAATGTAAGTGACTTAGCTAATGTTAAAGCTGAAGAAATTACATTAGAATCATTAAAAGCAGAAGGTAAAGTATCATCAAAAGCACAAGCATTAAGAGTATTAGGAAACGGCGAATTAACAAAGGCTGTTACGGTAAATGCAAGATATTTTACACCTTCAGCAAAAGAAAAAATTGAAAAAGCAGGCGGAAAGGCACAGTTAGTATAATGCAGCAATATACACCAAATCAGCAAAATTTGCAGACAATGCTGTCTAACTTAAATATTGCAGGGCTAAAGAATAAAATTCTTTTTACACTTGCAATGATACTGGTATTCAGATTTTGCGCACAATTACCGTTATTTGGTATCAATGCGGAGAATTTTGCAAATTTAGCTGCAACTAATAATTTAATCGGATTTTTGGATATGTTTTCGGGCGGTGCGCTTGGAAATGTATCAATAATTGCATTAGGGATTGGACCATATATTACATCTTCAATTATAATGCAGTTATTAGCAGTTGTAATTCCTCAGCTTGAACAGTTACAAAAAGAAGAAGGCGAAGCAGGCAGAAGAAAGCTCTCACAATATACAAGGATATTCACTATTGTTATTGCGGCAGTTCAATCGGTAGTATTTGTTTTATACTTACTGAAAACAGCAAGAGGCGCAATTCTTCCCGATGTTAATATACTAACCTTTGCAATAGGTTCTGTTGTTATATTAACGGCAGGTTCTGCATTTACAATGTGGATGGCGGAATTAATGACGGAAAGAGGTATCGGAAACGGAGCATCAATGCTTATTTTTTGCGGTATTATTTCAAAAATTCCGTTCTATGGCGGTAAAACTGCAGAGTTAGTCAGTAAAAATACTTCACTTCAACCAGGATTATTATTATTGCTTTTAATCTTTTTTGCAACAATGATATTTATCGTTATAATGCAAGAAGCTGCAAGAAAAGTAATAATAGTTAACCCGAGACGTCAGGTAGGCAATAAGGTCTACGGCGGAACAAATACGTATATTCCGTTTAAACTCAACCCGGGTGGTGTAATGCCTATTATCTTTGCAATAGCAATATTGCTTTTCCCAACAACAGTTTTAGGGCTTGTAGGTCAGGCAAATATTTCAAATGAAACTCTCAGAAATATTATTATTGCGCTGTCTAATTTTTTAAGTCCGTCAGGAATAGCATATAATGTTGTATATTTTATATTAATAGTTGCGTTAACATTTTTCTACGCATCAATTATTCCAAACTTACAACCTAAAGAAATTGCAAATAATTTAAAGAAATACGGTTCATCAATACCTGGGATTAAACCCGGCAAACCGACAGCAGAAGCGCTTGATAAAATATTAAGTAAAACAACCTTTATCGGAGCTTTTGGCTTAGGTATTGTTGCTCTTATACCTTCTATGGCTTGCCATATTACAGGTATAACAACTCTTCAGGGAATAGGGGCAACCTCTTTAATAATTATGGTTGGTGTTGCACTTGATTTTATTAATCAGGTAAGAACAAATCTTCTGCCAAAAAATTATGAAAGCTTCTTGAAGGAGTAATAAAAAAAATAATAAAAAATGAACCTTTCGGGGTTCATTTTTTTATTAAAAAAAATATATCATGTTATAATTGTTATGTAGAAATAAAAGCAGGTACACATAATGAAAAAAGAATATATATTTATAGGCCCCCCGGGAAGCGGAAAAGGCACTCAAACAAAAAAACTCTCGGCTGAATTTAATCTTCCTCATATAGATACAGGGTCATTGCTAAGAGAAGAAGTAGCATCAGGAAGTGATGAAGGAAAGCTTGCTAACAGTTTTATGGAAAAAGGTAATCTTGTCCCGATTGATTTAGTTTCAAAAATTATAAAGAACAGACTTTTAAAGAATGACTGCGATAATGGCTTTATTCTGGATGGATACCCAAGAAGCATAGAGCAGGCGCAGGCTCTTGATAAAATTCTTGAAGAGATTGACGGCAAAAATACGGTATCTCATAAAGTTTTTTATTTTAATGTTTCGCAAGATAAATTAATTGAAAGGCTTGTAAACAGGCGAACCTGCGAAAAATGCGGAGCTATTTATAATTTAAAAACAATGAAATTAAAAAATAATGAAATATGCGAAAAGTGCGGCGGAAAACTTATAAGACGAGATGACGATACAGAAGAAGTAGCATTAAAAAGATTTAAAACATATTTCAATCAAACAGAACCGTTAATTGATCTATACACAAAAAGAAACTGGTTATTTGAAATAGATGCATCAAAAAATATAGACGAAATATACAAAGATTTAAAGGGAGCAATAAAAGAAAATGTCTATTCATAAAAAATCAAAACATGATATAAGTTTAATGCGTCAAGCCGGAAACATTGTTGCACTTGTACATGCTGCAATGAAAGACGCGGTAAAAGAGGGTGTTACAACAAAAGAACTTGATGAACTGGCATTTAAAATAATAAAAGCAAATAAAGCTGATCCGACATTTTTAGGTTATAACGGATTTCCCGCAACAATATGCACTTCCGTAAACGAACAGGTAGTACATGGTATTCCGTCTAATGATGTCATACTAAAAAACGGTGATATAATAAGCATAGATATAGGTGCAACATATAAAGGCTTTGTCGGTGACAGTGCCTGGACGTATCCTGTCGGCGAAATTTCAGAGGAAAAAAGAATGCTTTTAAAAGCCACTGAAGAATCATTATTTGCAGGATTAGAGCATATGAAAAGCAATGATAAGCTTGAAAATGTTGCAGGGGCAATAGAAGACGTTGCAAAAAAGTACAATTTGGGAATAGTAAGACAATACGGCGGACACGGTGTCGGCAGACAAATGCACGAAGATCCTTTTGTATACAATTACAGAACAAATAATAAATTAATCCTTGAAAAAGGAATGACAATAGCAATAGAGCCTATGTTAAATCTTGGCGGCGACGATGTCATGGTACTGGAGGATAATTGGACTGTTATAACAGCCGACAAAAAACCGTCAGGGCATTTTGAACACACTGTTCACGTAACGGATGACGGACCTGATATACTAACAAAATTACTGTAAAGGATAAAATATGATTGAAATGAAAGTAATGGGTATTGCAATAGATACTGCAAGCGGCTCCCCCATAATAGTATTAAATGATAAAGAAAACAGGAAAGCGCTTCCTATTTGGATAGGTTCGGCTGAAGCAAGTGCAATTATCAGAAAAATTGAAAATATAAAAGTTTTAAGACCAATGACACACGATTTAATTATTGACGTTATAAAAAAAACAGGTTACAAAATTGATCGTGTTGAAATAAATGATGTTGAGCAGGATACATATTATTCAACAATATATCTGACAAATGACGACGGAAATGAAATAACAATAGATTCAAGACCGTCTGATGCTATTGCGGTTGCAATAAGAGTTGATGCCCCAATATTCGTTTCGGCAAAAGTTTTAGCTGACGGAAGTGTTTCTTGCGACAGCGAAAAAGATGAGGCAGAATCTGAAGAATTCAGAAATTTCATAAAGAATATAAAACCATCGGATTTTGAAAAACTTCTTAGAGATGACAAGCAATCGGATCAGTAAAATTAAATTTTGAAACTTTTTTATATTGTTTGGAGAACAAGCATTCAAGCTTGTTCTTTCTTGTTTTATCCGCTCTAATATCACTAAACTGTGATAAACCGATAATTGTATCAGCGCAAAATACATCTACTAAAAACTTAATCATTTATGTACCTTTCTTTTTTCTTGATGTATAATTTTTAATAATTTATAAAATAAAATCAAGGAAAGGAAAATAAAATGAGTAAAATTACAAAAGATATGGGATTATTAGAAATAGTACAATCATACCCTGAAACAATAGAAGTATTTCAGCGCTACGGTTTAGGATGCATAGGCTGCGCTGCCGCAAGATTTGAAAATTTGGAAGCAGGCGCTAAAGTCCACGGCATTGATGTTGACAAAATGGTTGAAGATTTAAATTCAGCTATTGTATAAACTGTATTTTTTTATTATTATTGATTTACTAAGAGAAAATACAGTTAAGGAGACATAAAATGGAAGTTATTCTAAAAAAAGACGTACAAAACATAGGGGAAGCCGGGGATATTGTATCTGTTAAAGACGGATATGCAAGAAATTTCTTACTTCCACAAAACTTTGCAGAAATAGCAACAAAAGGTGCTAAAGAAAACAGAGAAAAAAATCTTGCAAGAATTAAAGCTAAGCAAGAAAAACTTCATGCTGAAGCTCTTGAAATTGCTAAGAAAATTGAAGAACTCGGAGTTCTTGAATTTTCTGCAAAAGCCGGCGAAAGCGGTAAATTATTTGGTGCAATAACAACGAAGAAACTTGCCGAAGAAATTAAAGCAAAAACAGGTGTAGAAGTTGACAGAAAAACAATTTCTCTTGATTCTCCGATTAATAAAATCGGCAAATTTAATATGCAAATTAAATTAACATCTAAAGTAAAAGCTGCATTAGGTGTTAACGTTACAGCATCAGAAGTATTAAAAGAAGAAATTGAAGAAACACCTCAAGCTGAAGAGCAAGCGGAATAGAGAAAAAAATCTTATAATAAAAAAGCCATCCAAATATTCAGGTGGCTTTTTTATTGCGAAATTAAAAAAGGGAACAAAGAAATTGGGGACTTTTACTTTTAAAAATACTCATGATAAAATTTTATGTTAAGAGGGAAAAAAGTTGAAATACAAGAGCTGTCACTGGATAGAATCGGGAATAAATTTTGACATAGATTCATATAAAGTATGCTGTCTTTATAGTGCAAAAGGCGGTGGAAATACGATTGTTCAGGATAATTACAAAGGAGAACCCGTCGATTGGAATAAGCTTTTTGAATTTAAAGAAATGATGCGGGAAATGCACAAGCGGGGCGAAACATATCCTAAATGCGAAGGCTGTATTTACCTTATTGAAAAAGATTGGGACGATGAACATAATAAAATAAATATGATAAATCTTGATTATTTTACAAAATGCAATTCAAGATGTTCATATTGCCATACAATGCTTGATAAAGAACGGTATAACAAATTTAAAAATTATAATTTTCTTCCCATTTTAAAAGATATGATAAAAAGAGATATCTTAAGACCGACAGGTCACGTAAGCTTTGGCGGAGGCGAAGTTACTCTTTTAAAAGAGTTTGAAACACTTCTTCATATGTTTATGGATGCAGGTTTTCCCTTAACAAGAATTCATTCCTCTTGTATTAAGTACTCAAAGGCAGTAGAACGAGGCTTAAAGGAAGGAAAAGTTGATTTAATCGTATCTGTTGATTCAGGTTCAAAAGAAATGCACAGAAAAATAAAACAAGTGAATTCTTTCGACAAGGTATGGAAAAATTTAAAAAGATATGCATCCCACCAAAAAGACCCGTATGCGGTAAAATGTAAATACATAGTAATTCCCGGAATAAATGATAATAAGGAAGAATTGTTATTATGGTTGAAAAAATCTAAAGAAAACGGAATTAACTGCGTATATCATGAAATAGAATCGAAATGGTTTTACGCACGAAGAGATAATGTTCCTGATGAAATTATTGATTTGTTTAATTATACAAAGGAACGAGCCGAGGAAATGGGCTTAAAATATGTTTTATATGAACGTGCAGAACATATGATGGAGTATAAACACGAAAAAGAGGTAAACAAACAATGAGAGAATATACAAGCTGTCATTGGATTCAACACGGATTAAGTTTTGAAAACGACCATATAGAAATGTGCTGTTTATGCTGTCATAAAGGCGGAGGCAGAGTTTATATAAAAAAAGACTATAACGGCAAAGGTGTAAGCTGGGATGATATTTTTAAATTAAAACAAAAATTTATAGAAGATAATCAAAACGGAATTACAGACCCAAGATGTGAGGGGTGCTTTAATCTTGTTCATAAAGGTTGGGATGATGATGAAAAATATATAAATTATATTCATTTTAACCATTGGACACATTGTAATTGCAACTGCATATACTGTTATACGAAGTATGATAAAGTTAATTATAATAAAAGACCTCATTATAAAGCACTTCCAATGGTAAAAGAATTATTTAAAAAGAAATTATTCAGACCCGATGGAGAAATAACCTTTGCAGGCGGCGAACCTACAATTTTAGATGAGTTTGAAGACATAATTAATTTCCTTTTAAAAAATGATGTTAAAAAAATAACCGTTCATTCCTCCGGGATAAAATACTCAAATGCAATTGAGCAGGGAATTAAAACACAAAAGTTAAACGTGTGTTTATCGGCAGATTCAGGATCAAAAGATACTTTTTACAAAGCTAAAAGAGTTGATAAATTTGATAGATTTTGGCAAAATGTTGAAAAATATGCAAATGCACAAACTGATACAAACAGAACATTTGTTGAGACTAAATTTATAATTATTCCGCAAATCAATGATAATAAAGAAGAAATAGAAAAGTGGTTCAGTTTGAATATAGCATGCGGAGTAAAATCTATTGTTGTGGATATAGAAAATGACTTTTGCCGTGATTTAAGAAAGGAAAACAAAGAAAGACCTCAATACTTGGTTGATTTGTGCAGATACATTGTTGAACGGGCAAAAGAGCTTGATTTTAATTTAGTTGATTATAATAATTTCAGATACTTAACAACAGAATATAATCTTTTATAGGAGAAATAAATTGGAAGGTTTTGAAAGCTGTTATTATATTGAACATGGCATGGTATTAGACCATTGTAACCGAATAAGGGTATGTAATAATTTTAACCCCAGACATGGCGGACGACCTGTTATATATGAAAATTATCATGGTGAAAAAATTGATTGGGATGATTTTTTTAAACGGAAATGGGAACTCAGAAAATTTTTTAGAGAGAATAAAAGTCCTGATCTATGCATTGATTGCGTTAATAAATCATTTAAAAATTGGGATGATGATAACTACATAAATTATTTACTTTTAACACCTTGGGTGCCTTGTAATTCAAACTGTATATATTGCAGCGCTCCTCGTGATAAGGATGTACTTGATAATACAAAGGTATATAAAGTTCTTCCTCTGATAAAAGATATGATAAAAAATAATATATTAAAAAAGGACGGAATTATTGATTTTGCGGGCGGCGAACCTACAATATACAGAGAGTTTGAGGCACTTTTAAATGAATTTATTAAAAATGACTTTCAAAAAATTATACTGCACACAAATGCAATTAAAAAGAGCCGTTCTGTTATAAAGGGTATTAAAAAAGGTGTAATAAGAGTTCTTGTATCTATTGATGCGGGAAGTAAAGAAGTTCATCAAAAAGTGAAACAGGTTAAATCATATGATAAGGTATGGAAGAACCTAGCAGAATATGCAAAACAGCAACCGAAGGGAGCTGATAATGTAAAGGCTAAATATATTATAGTCCCGGGGCTGAATGACAGTGAAGAAGAAATTAATTTATGGCTTGAAAAGTGCAAATCTATAAATATACATTCTGTAGTGCTTAATCTTGATTTTAACTGGATAATGAAAAATGTTGACAGTGATTTAATGCCTTTATATAATCTGATGAAATATACACAAAATAGAGCCTTTGAACTTGGAATGAACTGCGAACTTTACGGGCAGATTTTTCAGGTAAAATGTGAAGTTGAAAAGAAAAGGGAAGAAAATATAGCAGGTTTTTTTGATGAAAATAGTAATTTATGAAAAAAGATTATATGAAGCAAATATTATTGAAGAGTATAAAAAAAGAGCTGATCTTGATATAGTTGAAACAGATGAAATTCTTGATGATAAGACAATACATTTATGCAAAGGTGCTGATGCAATAACAACATTAGGGTTTAGCAAATTAAATGCAAAACTGCTCGACAAAATAAAAGAAAACAGAGTTAAATACATTTCAACAAGAACAATAGGTTACAATCATTATGATGTTGAATATGCAAAGAAAATCGGACTAAAGGTGGGGAATGTAAGCTATGCTCCAAATGGTGTTGCTGATTTTACCGTTATGCTTATGCTTGTCGCTTTAAGAAAATATAAGCCTGCAATGTGGCGACAAAATGTCAATGATTACACATTAAACGGGCTTATGGGCAGAGAACTTAGGAAAATGACGGTTGGTGTTATAGGAACGGGAAGAATAGGTTATACTGTTATAAAAAATTTGTCAGGATTCGGCTGTAAAATTATAGCTTATGATAAATTTCAAAATGAAAAAGTTAAAGAATATGCGCAGTATGTTTCGTTTAATGAACTGCTCAAAAATTCCGATATTATAACAATACACGTTCCTCTTACGGAAGAGAACAAGGAATTGCTAAATAAAACAACCATATCAAAAATGAAAGACAGAGTTGTATTAATAAATACTGCAAGAAGCGAGTTAAGCAATATTAAAGACTTAATTGATGCTGTTGAATCGGAAAAAATCGGCGCTTTAGCAATGGATGTATTTGATAATGAAGATGAAATTTATCACCACCATTTTTCTACCGAAATTATAAAAAATCGGGATATGGCTTATTTAAGACAATTCCCGAATGTAATACTTACACAGCATATGGCATTCTTTACGGATTCCGCTGTTGAAGAAATGATTACAAACAGCTTAGAAAGTCTTATAAGTTTTTATAAAACAGGGACAAGTAAATATGAGTTATAAAAAAGGAGGATTAAATCCTCCTTTTTTTATTTACTTCTCAATCTTGAAAGAATTCTCAATATTTCAATATATAACCAAACAATAGTTACCATAAGCCCGAATGCGCCATACCATTCATAAAGTGAGGGGAGCATTCTGTTCGCACCGTTTTCAATAAAATCGAAATCAATAATTAAATTAAGTGCGGCAATACCTGCAATTACGATATTAATACCAAGCATTAAAGGTGAATTGCTTGTAAAATAAGGAATATTAATATGGAAAAACATTAACGCAAGTGAAATCAAATAAAATAAACCAATTGCGAGAGTAACTGAAAAAATAACAGCCCTAAATTTTTCCGTTGCTTTAATAAGTCCCAGCTTATACAATACAGCCATAGCAAAGACTACAATAAATGTCATAGATATTGCCTGAATAACAATCCCCGGGTATGCAGCTTCAAAGAAGCAGGAAATACCTGATAATGCGGCACCCTCTGCAAATGCATATACAGGAGCAAGGTAAGGTGTTGTTTTATGCGCAAATGAAATAATTAATGCCAAAATAAAACCGACAATCACACCGCCCCACATTAATATGTTAACATAATCGTAGTGCTGAAGAGAAAATTGATAATAAACAGCGCCTGCAGCTATCAATAAAATTAAGCCTAAAAGCATTAACTTATTAACTGCACCCGAGACAGTCATGGGTCTATCTGTCAGGGCATAAGTATTTTCAAGTACGTCATCTCTTAAAATAGGATTTGAACTTTTCATTTTACCTCCAAAAATTATACAACAAGATTATAGCATATTTTGATAAAACATGAGATGCTCACAAGGTTAAAACAGAAAGAGGCATAAATGAATTTTCAAATTAAAGATATAAAAGCAAGGCAAATTATTGATTCAAGAGGTATACCAACAATTGAAACAGATGTAATATTGGAAAGCGGAACAATAGGAAGAGCTTCAGTTCCTTCAGGAGCATCGACAGGGAAATTTGAAGCAATAGAATTAAGAGATAACAATAATGCATACTATTTTGGCAAAAGTGTAAAAAAAGCAATAGAAAATATAGAAAAAGTGATAAAACCCTTATTAAGAGGAGAAAAAGTATATAATCAAAGAGAAATTGATATAAGAATGCTGGAAAAAGACGGTACTAAAACCAAATCTAAACTTGGGGCAAACGCAATTTTATCAGTATCACTTGCCTGTGCAAGAGCAGCAGCGAAAGAGAACAAATTACCGCTGTATAAATATCTTGGCGGAATGTTTGGTCTAACTATGCCAATTCCAATGATGAACATTATTAACGGAGGCGCTCATGCAAATAATAATTTGGATTTTCAAGAGTTTATGATACAGCCTGTCGGAGCATGCAGCATTTCTGAGAGCATAAAAATGGGTGCTGAAGTCTTTTACGAATTAAAAAAATTAATTAATTCAATGGGCTGCGCAACTGCAGTAGGCGATGAAGGCGGTTTCTCACCAAATTTTAAATCCAATAATCAGGCAATAGAAACAATAATAAAAGCAATAGAAAATGCAGGATATACAACAGAAGAAATAAAAATCTGCCTTGATATTGCAGGTTCAGAACTATATAGAAATAACAAGTATAATTTAAGAGGGGAAGGAATTGAACTAAATTCAAGAGAAATGATTGAATATTTAAAACTCTTGGTTAATAATTACCCGATAAATTCAATAGAAGACGGTTTAAGCGAAGAAGATTATACAGGCTGGGAAATGTTAACTAAAGAACTTAGTTCAAAATGTCAATTAGTCGGGGACGATTTGTTTGTGACTAACTTTGAAAGGCTTGAAGTTGGAATTAATAATCACAGAGCAAATGCAATATTAATAAAACCAAATCAAACAGGAACTTTAACAGAAACAATAAACACTGTATTAATGGCACAAAAAAATAATTACGGTGTGATTATTTCCCATCGCTCGGGAGAAACTGAAGATACTTTTATTTCTGATTTGGCAGTATCCGTAAATGCAGGACAAATAAAAACAGGTTCAATTTCAAGAGGAGAAAGAACGGCAAAATATAACAGACTTTTAAGAATAGAAGAAGATTTAAAATGGCAATTTTGAAATATACATTTGATTTATAATATGCTTTTTAATATAATAAAAAAGATATTTAGATATTAGAAAGCATATATTCGTGTCAGATAATATAAACATATATCTTTCAACAGACAAAAATTATTTTGATAAATGTATAATTGCAATTATATCAATCTTGCACAATCACAAAGGTAATGAAAAGCTAATAATTAACATTCTTAATTCAGATTTAAGCGAAAATGAATTTAAAATAGCAAATTCTATAAAAGCGGATTGCCAATTTGAAATTAATTTTATCCATGTTGAAGCAGAAACATTTATAAAATATACAAAAAATCTGGATATGAAATACCTCACGGTTAATGCATTTTACAGATTTTTAATACCTGATATAGCACCGGCCGAGGTAAAAAAAGTAATATATCTTGATTGCGATTTAATCTTAAACGGCGATATCTGTGAATTATACGAGCAGGATATTGACGGCTATAAAGCAGGAGTAATAGAGGACAAATTATTAAAATACAGATTATCTGATTTGAACTTAAAATCCGATAAATATTTTAATTCGGGAGTATTATTGTTAAATCTGGAAGAGATAAGAAAAACCGATTTATTAAATGAAACATTTGAGTTTTATAAAAATCATAGTAATAACCTTGAATTTCATGATCAGGATATATTAAACGGGATATGGGATAACAAAGTAAAATTTCTTGATGAGAGATTCAATGCACAAAGCTACTGCTTTTTAAGAATGAAAAAAAGATACAAAAAGACGGGAGTACAAAGAATCAACAATCCTTTAATAATTCATTATACAGGGTCATTAAAGCCATGGAATATATACTGTAAACACAAACTGGCATACCTCTGGATAAAATATAAACAATTATCTCCATATAGAGTAAACAAGACAGATTTAATAAAATTTAAAATAAAACGATACTTATCAAATATTTTATATATAATAAAAGAAGAAAAATATAATAACAGGTACGCAGTTTTTATATTTGGTATAAGATTTAGTTTTGGCATGAAAAAATGACAGAGGCAAAAGAATATGTTAAATAATAAGACAGTACTTATTACAGGAGGAACAGGAAGTTTTGGTAAAATGTTTACCAAAACAATATTACAGAAATATCCGAATGTAAAAAAAATAATTATATATTCAAGGGACGAATTTAAGCAGTTTATGATGTCAAACATGCCTGAATTTAAACCATATATTGAAAAATTAAGATTTTTTATAGGGGATGTTAGAGATAAAGAACGAATGATGCGAGCATTTGAAAATGTTGATGTAGTAGTTCATGCAGCAGCATTAAAGCAGGTTCCTGCCTGTGAATATAATCCGTTTGAAGCAATAAAAACAAACGTATTAGGCGCACAAAATGTTATAGAATGCGCAATAGACCGTGGTGTTAAAAGAATTGTTGCCTTATCAACCGATAAAGCTTGCGCCCCTATTAATTTATACGGAGCAACAAAACTTTGTTCCGATAAATTATTTATTGCAGGAAATGCATATTCAGGCGGAAAAGATACAATTTTTTCCGTTGTAAGATACGGAAATGTTGCAGGTTCAAGAGGAAGTGTAATTCCGTTTTTCCAAAAGCTTGTAGATGAGGGTGCAACAGAACTTCCTATAACCGATATCAGGATGACAAGATTTTGGCTTAAACTTGAACAAGCTGTTGAAATGGTACTGGAAGCAATAGAACATATGCAGGGCGGTGAATTATATGTAAAGAAAATTCCTTCTATGAAAATGACTGATTTAGCAAAAGCTATCGCACCAAACTTAAAAATAAAAGAAGTAGGAATTCGCCCGGGCGAAAAAATCCATGAACAAATGATAACAAAGGAAGATGCACCAAACACCATTGAGTTTAAAGATTTTTATATAATTCTTCCTCAGATTAATTTTAACGGTATTGAATATAACTACCCTAATGCAAAAAAAGTTAATGAAGATTTTGAATATCACTCAGGAAACAATGACAAGTGGTTAACTGTTGAAGATATGAGAAAACTCATACAAGAGATAAGCTGCAGCCCACGGGGGGGGGGGAATAAATAATGAAACTTTGTTTAGGGACAGTTCAATTTGG
>CANQAL010000025.1 GCA_947589255.1 Candidatus Gastranaerophilales bacterium
CGTTTTGCATATTTTCTCATATGAGTTAATTGGGATTCGATTTTTGCATACAATTCTTCTTCACGAGGAGTAAATTTTATTAATTTGTTTGTTTCCTTTTGTTTTTCTTTTGGATTTTTAATATTTTTTGTTTGCTCTAATATGTGTTCTTTCTTAGATTTTATTTCATTATAAAGATAATTAAGGTCATCATTTGTCAGAATTTCATTATCCTCCTCCTGCAATTTTAATATTTGAGAAACAGATGAAGGAAAATGCCATTTTGATTTAATTTCTTTATATTTATCCGATAAATAATTAATATCTTCATTTAGATTTTTTATTATTTCATCTAAATCCTGTGTTTCATACACAGTCATTAATTTATTATAAGTTTCATCTTTTATTCCGTTATTTTGCTGCATAGCTTCGTAGAACGAAGATATTGTGTCATTAAAACAACTGAGAAGTGAAGAATAACCTAAAATTCGTGCCGTTTCACATAGCAGTTCCGTGTCTGAAAAATCAGATTGTTCAAGCTGTTTAATAATATCATTTATGTATGCAATAACGTTTTCTTCATTATTATCAATAAGTGCAATATTTGCTATTGTATCTTGTGTATTTATATCTCCTTCTTTTATTGAATCAGCAGCCATTGAGTATGTTATTAACAATAAACTTTTTAAATTTTTTCCGAATAACATATCCAGGAAGAAATCTATTGATGAGGGCAGGTTATTAATAAATTCAATATCTTCTTTGAGTTCGGGCATAAGACTTTCATCAACGTGATTTGTAAGTTCATTTAGATAAGAAGAAAGTCCTATGTCCTGAGGAGGTAATTCAAATAATTTTTCGTATCTTAATTTATAATTTGGGATATTTATATCTGCTTCTATTGCAGTGCGGTGAGCTTTAGCCGTTTTAAATAAGGTTTGATAATATCTGAATTTTCCTGAAGGTGTATTATAACTTTTAGCTTCTTTTGTTTCCAGATCAATTTCAGACAGCATATTTGTATATGCATATATTTTATCAATTTGAGCATCAAGAACTTGTTTATCAGCCGTTCCTTGCGTAATAATATAATTTTTAAGCCGTTTTATTTGTAGTTCTTTCGGTAGTTTTTTAGGTACTTGTTCTTCGTTATCTTTGGAGTAGCCGTTGTAGAATTTAATTAAATTTTTCTCGAGAGCATTTATTTGAGAAGGTGAAAACGAAGGAAATACTTGTCTTAAAATGTTTAGTAATTCTGCGCTTGTTTTATCTTTCAGGGGAAAACCCTTGTTGTTTTGATATAACTTATATCTTAATTCTTTTTTCCTTCTATTTGTGCTTTCAGCTTTTTCTAAGAAAGCATTTTCCTGAATTAATGCTTTTAAAAAATCTTTTTCTGCATATTTTTCGGGGATATACCCAAACCAGCTTGTATCGTCATATATTCCGTCATTAATACTATCAAATGCGTTATACCATTCTGTTTGAAGAGTACCGTTTCCGCTTGCGTGAGCATTTTGCATCCAAATATGAGCAGAAGCATCCAGAATCCTGTAGCCTCTTGATATTGCTTCTTCATAATCAATAAAAGGTTTTTCAATTTTTACTTTTTTCCCGCTGTCGAGTTCCGTAATATCATAGACCTCCATATAAGGACTTTGGCTTAATTCATCAAGTACAACATCCATATATCTTTCTTTATCTTCATATGCAAGAAGTTTTCGGCAGATTGATATTGCGGCGCATATTCCTGATTGCCTTTGATCAATCCCTTTTGTTGTTAAAACTTTACTTTTTGGAGTTTTAACTAAGATATCAGCGAGCATTTCTTTTATTATTTGTATTTTTTTGTCCTCTAAATCAGAATTTATTTTATACTTATCGCTTAACAGATATAGGAATTTTTTCAGGCATTCTTTTTTACTTTCATAAGTGGTTTCAGAGGAAGAAAGAAAATAGGTAAAACTATCATTTAAATCGTTTAATTCGGCTTCTTTTTCTTCTTTTGGTGTATTTGGAAATTCTTTATTATATTCTCTTTTTAATGCCGTAATTAATTTTTTTCTTAATTCCAATATTTCTTGTTGAACAGGTGTCAACTCTTTATAAATCGGAGATGATAAATATTTATTAACTTCATCAATTAAATCTTTATCACCGTTATTTTTTTCTAATATTTGATTTGCACTGATTAAGGTTTGATTTAATATTGTTTCCCAGTCGGTATTTTGTTTTTCTCTTCTTTCAATTATGTTGTCATTACTTAAACTTCTTGAATATTCGGAAAACCCGTCAATCCCGTATGCTCTGTTCCTGGCTGTATCTAATAATGATTTAACACTTGTTTCTGTGGGATTTTTCGCAATATTTTGAAGTGCTGTATATATATTTAATTTTTGGTTTTCTCCGATGGGAGAAGTGCCGTTTTTAAGTTCCTTTACTGTGTTAATGTCTTTCCTAATCCCTTTAAAAGAGTAATTACAGGGTATTTGACTAATTTTTGTTATTCTCATTGTATATCCTTATCATATCCTAAAGATATTAATTATGAGAATAATTTTTTTTGTTACGGGGATTTAAGTATATTAACAATTATTAACTTATTAGTTCTACTAATCCCGTTGAATGGTCAAAGTGGCATTTTGCAATATATAATTTTTTACTTTCTACTGCGTTTTTTATAATCTTGGATTTTTTCATTAAAGTTTCTTCAACCCAAATTGTGTGCTGACGGGCAAAAAAGTTATGGCATGTTATATCTTCATCTCTGTCAAGTACGGGGTAAACGCACTCCATTATTGATTTAAAATCTTCTGTTTTTTCGGGATAGTGTTCCCTCGCATACTTCATAACCCCGCAATCATCATGCCCGAGCAAAATAAGCAGAGGTACATTTAACTTTTTAACGGCATACTCAATGCTTTCAATAACATTATCACCTGCTGTTATTCCTGCAACTCTTACAACAAAAAGTTCGCCTATCCCGCAGTCAAAAATAATTTCAGGAACTACCCTTGAATCCGAACAGCTTAATATAACGGCATAAGGTTCTTGATGAAAGGCATATTTTCTTAATGTTTCCAAACACATATTTTTAGCCGTCGGGGTAGAATTTACAAAATTTAAATTCCCTTGTAAAAGCTTCATTAGTTCTTTTTTTGCATTTAAAGGAATGTTCTCGGGAAGTTCTATTTTCATATTAATATCCTTTCTATTAAAAATTGTAAAGGTTATACCCCTTTTGTGCAATATTTTTTATAATAATAAAAAGAAATTGGGAGTTTATAATGGCTGATAATGTATATTTAATCCAAAGAAACAGAAAACTCGGAGAAAGAGTAGTTAACGAGTTAAAAAAAAGGTATTTTGATGCATATTATTGTGATACGGCAAGTGAAGCACTTCATAAGGCAATAGAGTTTATTCCTCATGATAAAACTGTTTCTTGGGGCGGATCAATGTCCATTATTGAGTGCGGTCTATTGGATCATATATTGAAAAATGATTATAAAGTAATCAACAGAGATAATGCTCAAAGCCTTGAAGAAAAAGATATGCTCTTAAAACAGGCATTAACATGTCATACATATTTAATGGGAACAAATGCAATTAGTGAACAAGGGGAACTCGTAAATATTGACTGTATGGGTAACAGAACCGCATCCCTTATGTTCGGACCCGAGCAGGTTATTGTTATTGCAGGTATGAATAAAGTAATGCCCACATTAGACAGTGCCGTAAAAAGGGCAAGAAATTTTGCAGCACCGACTAATATGCAAAGAGTAGCGGGCAACGGCTTAAGACAAACTCCGTGTTACAGTTCGGGCAGCTGTTTTGATTGTACTTCAAAAGATTCAATATGCTCTCATATTGTAATTACAAGACTTTGCAATCCTGCAAAAAGAATTAAAATTTTCCTAACGGGAGAAAATTTAGGATTTTAAAGTTCTTCGCAGTATTTTTTACCGTATTTGGTTTGAAATTTCTCGGCATTATCGGGAGTTAAAAGCATGTTAACAGTCTCAGGCAGCAAGTATGGCTGTTTATTCTTTAATGCCAGATTTACTTTTTTTTCAGTTTCTTTTTTTATACAAATAAAACCGCATTTTTTATAAAAAGGAACGGGATTATCATTAGATCTGTATTTTGAAGCATAATTATCATAACCGCTTGATGCCAAAAGCCAAATTGCTCCATTTTTGTTAATTTTCTTGCTGTGTTCTATAGCTTCATTAATAAGAGCAGAGCCTATTCCTGAGTATTTATCACCCAGTATAGACCGTAATCCCGTGATTTTAGGCAAACCTTCATTTTTAAGATTTTCAGGAACATTATCACATTCGGGCAAATATCCGTTATCACTGATATTCATATAACCTGCAAGTTTACCTCTTACTCTGACCTCGTATTTCGGGAATTTTTGATGCTTTAATAAATCGGCATAGATAATATCACCGTTGGCTTTATCAATAAGATAAACGGTTTTAATCTTTCTGCATCTTTCAATCCCGAAATCTGGTCTTATATTTACGGCTTGCGGAAAATCAGGATGCTTTGTCAGTGAATATTCGCAAGGTTTTTGATTATCTTTTTTTATTTTTTCTGCCTTAAAAATAGGCACGTAATAATTTATAGGTGTTATTTTCATATATTTGTTTCCCGTTTATAGAAAACTTAAAATAAAAAATTTTGTTATATAAGAAAAAAGCTTTACAAAAACTTTGTAAAGCTCATGACATTGTTACTTTTTTCCGAATTTATGTCATAAAAAATTAATTGCTATCCAATAGTTGCATGGCATTTTCTAATAAAGTTCTGTGTGATTTAACCATTTGATCTGCAAGAGATAATTGCATTTGCGCTTGGTTATAATAAGCGGAATTTGCATCAAAATCAACATTAGAAAGTTCAATTAACCCGCTTCTTACTTCGCCTCTGCCTACAACGGGTTTACCCGATTCTTCTGTTTCTATAAATTGACCGTCTGAGACTTGGAAAAGCTTCTGCGGATTATGGAAATTAATGATTGCAACCTTATATAAGGGAGTCATAACCTTTCCTCCATCTGCTTTTCCGTATAATATTCCGTCATCTTTAAATTCAAATTCTTCGTATTTCCCGAGATATTTTCCGTTAGACGGGTCAATCCATAATTTAATATTTGTAGTCGGAACAGATGCTGCACCGCCGTCAAATGCTGTGTCAACAAAAGATTCTGCATCAACAGGTTTTGCACCGTTCATAATTTCGCCTTTGTCGTTTAATATATAGCCTTGAACAGCTTGTCCGTCAGAGCTTCTGTATACTCCTTCTCCGTCAAATTTAAATTCCCCAAGACGCGTATATACTATTCTGCCTTTGTCATTTCTTAATACAAAGTATCCGTTTCCTTCAAGGAATATATTTTCATCCGATGTGCCGGGTGATGATTTACCTTGGCTTATATTTCTTAATTCTCCGTTTGACATTGAACCGTCAAGAAAAGTTTTAAATGTAAATTGTTTTTCCCTGTATCCGGGAGTATAAACATTTACAAGGTTTTCGGTTAAACTATTTATCCACAGCCTCGTTGTTTTTTGAGTATTTAAAGCCGTAATAAAACCGTCACGCATTATTGTTCTCCTCTTTTATTTTTATTTTTGTTTTGTCTGTTATTCTGCCTGTATAATAAATCGTTATAAGGCAGATTTTGCTCGTCAAATCTTTGTTTTAACGAAGCAATATTATTTTTTAAATAATTTTCCGCTTCAATATTACCGGGAATAAATTCTGCAGTGAGTTTTCCGTGTTTATCTATTTTTAAAATTACGGAAACATTATTATCAAAAGTAATCCTGACAGGTTTTTGAGTGTTTTGTGCTTTTTCAATTAGTTCTGTCAGTTGATTTGTAACCGATACTGTTTTTTGGGTTACTGAGGTTTGTGCGACCTCTAACTGCATCAGATTTTTAAATTCTCCGTTTGGCGCCTGCTCAACGGAAAACTGCCCTTCGTTTGCCAAGTTAATGAAAAATAAAGCATCATCTAAATCCATAAGCAGTGTATCATAATTAAAATCAGCATTTAAGAGTTTTGAATCTTCTGAAATATTTGTGT
The DNA here is from genome assembly GCA_947589255.1 of Candidatus Gastranaerophilales bacterium. Lineage (GTDB taxonomy): Bacteria > Cyanobacteriota > Vampirovibrionia > Gastranaerophilales > Gastranaerophilaceae > Avigastranaerophilus. Next base: position 6,076 of record CANQAL010000025.1, read on the forward strand.
CATCATTCAATCCTTGATTTAGAATATCAGAAAACGGTAAAGTATTCATGTCCTCTATAATTTGATTTTCATCATCACTTTGAGGCAGTGTTGCTTCTTGTTTTTCTATTTTTTGTCTTATTTGAGCTTCTATTTTCATTTTATATCCTTTTAAGTATCTTCGCCTTCTTCTTCTTTTTTTTCTTTGGTTTTTTGAAAATATTTTTGAACGGCTACTTCAGATAATTCTTTAATTTCTTTTTGTTTTTCTTCTTCTCTATATACTTCTAATGCTCTTTCTTTATGCTTTTCAAGAACTTTAACTTCTTTTTCTCTTTCTACGAGTTTTTGTTTTTCTACTTCCAGAGCTTGCAGTGCTTCTTGTTTTTGTTTTTCAAGTTCTTCACCTTTTACGTATAAATGTTTTAAGTATTTATCGTACAAATCCATTTGCCTGTAGTCTGAAGTGTTTCTCATTGTGTAAATTACACCTGATATTTCTTCATTATTTGCATCGATTAATCCTTGAATTCTGTCTACCTCATTTTTAGCTTTTATTACTTCCTGAAGCTGTTCTTCTTTTTTTCTTATTCGGAAGTCCAGCATTTTTTGTAATCTGTATCTGAACGGCATAATTTATTTATCTATACGTATACATTTAAGATTATGCTATTTTTTTCAATATTACAGCACCTCTATTTATATGAATTTTTAATGTTTATTTTTAAAAAGTCAAAAATAATTTGGACTATATAGGATATTGGTATATAATAAAGTTGGTGGATTATAAATAAAACAGTTATGGTAAAGGGGATTTTATGCCGGCAAAACACATCGATTTTAATATAGATGCAGCCCAAGGCTTTGGAGTATATAAAAATGATATAGAAACGCAGCTTCTTGATTATGTAAGTTCAGTCAACATATCATGCGGATTTCATGCAGGCGATCCGCTGTTAATAAAAGAATATTTGCTAAAATGTAAAGAAAAAAATCTTACAATCGGCGCTCATATCGGTTTTAATGATATATCAGGCCTCGGCTACAGACAGATGGATTTAACATCTGATGAAATTGAAGCCGTTGTTTTATATCAAGTCGGAGCTTTGATGTCATTTGCTAAATCTTATCATTTGGTAATTGACCATGTAAGACCGCATGGCGCAATGTATAAAATGGCAAGCGAAAATTTTGAATTTTCACTTTCTATTGCAAAAGCAATTAAAAAAATTGATAAATGGCTCGCTTATACTTGTCTTGATAATGAAATTTTGGATAAAGTTGAAGCGGAAGCAGATATTGTAGTTAATAGGGAAGTATTTTTCGATAAATACTATACTCAAGACTTTAAACCCGATTGGGAAAATAAAAATACAATCAGTGATGACGATGCTTTAAACAGGATAAGAACAATTATGTTTTCATCACAAATAAAACTTGGTAACGGATTATTTATGCCCGTAAATTGTAATACAATACATTTTGATACGAAAAATCAAAATATTTTGGAATTACTGAAAAAGGCAAATGAAATAGTAAAACCTACTCCGTTTAACTATAATAAGGCAGAACTATCAGGCTGGGTGTAACGGGATATAAGTATGAAATTAAGTAAATTTTCTTTAAAAATACCAAAAGATGCAGGCTGGCTGCTTCCGGGATTGGAAGTTAAAAGATGGTTTATATTAATCATAACCGGAGCTTTAATGGCAGCTATTGGAGTATGTATAATAACTAATTTAAGACCCGTATATTCATTAATAAAAATGATAATGAACTTAACTCAAATGCTTCCGCCCGAAATAATAGGATGGTTTTTAATAATAGGCGGTGCTTTGGTATTTATAATCGGCTGGTTAAAAACTAATTATTCCATACTGGATGTAAATAACGAAAGAAACAGACATATTGTTCTTGAAGATTTATACAGAAGAAGAAAATTAAACAGAGGCCCTAAAATTGTAGCGATTGGCGGTGGGACAGGTTTATCCACAATGCTTAAGGGAATTAAGAAGATTACAAATAATATAACTGCAATAGTAACAGTTGGTGATGACGGCGGCAGTTCAGGCAAGTTAAGAGAAGAACTGGGGGTATTACCTCCGGGGGATATAAGAAGCTGTTTATCTGCACTTGCAGATGACGAAGATTTGGTAACCAAACTCTTTCAATACAGATTTAAAGATTGTGCAGGGCTTTCAGGTCACAGCTTTGGCAATTTATTTATTACGGCAATGTGTGCAATTACGGGGAATATGGTTAAGGCTGTACAGGAATCTTCTAAAGTATTATCAATAAGAGGCAGAGTGCTTCCTTCAACATTGGATGATATGAGATTGGTTGCCGAAATGGAAGACGGATCTATAATAAAAGGCGAGTCAAATATCCCTGAATCGGGCAAGAAGATTAAACGTTTATTTACGGAGCCTGATAATTGTAAACCACTGGAAGCGGCTATTCATGCAATCCATGATGCCGATTTGATAATTCTTGGGCCGGGAAGCCTTTATACAAGTGTCATTCCTAATCTTTTAATTAATGATATATCAAAAGCGGTAAGCGAAGCAAAGGCAAAGAAAATATACGTATGTAATATTATGACACAACCCGGAGAAACAGATGGGTTCAAAGTTTCCGATCACTTAAAAACTTTAATATCTCACGCAAAGTATGAAAAAATAACGGATGCGGTTCTTGTAAATACCAAACTTCCCGAAGAATTGATTGCCCCGTATAAAAATGCAGGTTCAATTCCCGTTGAAGTGGATTATGATGAAATAAATAAAATGGGAATTGAAATTGTTCAAAAAAATCTTATTGAAGATAAAAGGTTTGAAGACGGACATTCATCATTTGTAAGACATTCACCCGGCAGGCTGGCAAGGATAATATACTACTGGTACCGTAAAAAAGAAAAGGAAAAAAATTAATGACGGATAATCTAAAACCCGTTAGTGTAAAAACTTTCGGCAAGATGAAAGAGAATAAAGAAAAAATAACAATGCTCACGGCATACGATTTTTCTACGGCAAAATATATTGATGACGCGGGAATTGATTCTATTTTGGTCGGTGATTCCGTTGGAATGACGATTTTAGGTTATGATACAACCGTAAAAGTTACGATTGAAGATATGCTGACATTTACAAAAGCCGTGGCTAACGGGGTAAAAAGAGCATTGGTAATAGCGGATATGCCGTTTCTTTCCTACCACGTATCAAAGGAACAAACCATCTTAAATGCGGGTAAACTTATTCAGGCGGGAGCAAATGCGGTAAAACTTGAAGGTGCAAATGATTTTATTTTAGAGGAAATAAATCATTTAACAAAGTCAGGAATAAGTGTTGCAGGGCATTTGGGGTTTACACCTCAATATATAAACACAATAGGCGGGTATTATATTCAGGGGAAATCTTACGAAAATACTCTTAAGCTTTTGGAAAGTGCTAAAAAACTTGAAGAAAACGGAGCCTTTTGCGTAATTTTGGAAATGGTACCTGAAGAATGTGCAAAATACATAACGGAAAATATTTCTATTCCAACAATAGGAATAGGAGCAGGAAAGTACTGCGACGGTCAGGTGCTTGTTATTGATGATATTCTGGGCAAGTACCCCGGGAATACTCCTAAATTTGTCAAACAGTATGCTAATATAAAGGATATTATAAAAGAAACTGCAAGAAATTATAATAATGAAGTTAAAAATGGGATATTCCCCGATGAACTTCATACTTTCTATTTACCTGCGGAGGAGAGAGAAAAACTTGAGTGTAATCTTATTAAATCATATTGATGAAGTAAAATCTAATATAAAAGAGTGGAAAAAAGATAATTTAAAAGTGGGTTTGGTCCCTACAATGGGGGCATTACACGCAGGGCATGCATCACTTATAAAAAAAGCAAAAGCGATGTGTGACAAGGTAGTAGTAAGTGTATTTGTAAATCCCGTCCAATTCGGACCAAACGAAGATTATGATAAATACCCGAGGACAATAGAAAAAGATAAACAGCTGTGTGAAGAAATAGGTGCTGATATTGTTTTTGCTCCGTCAGCTAAAGAAATGTACGGGGAAAATGTTAACTTATCAAATACGGAATTAACATATGTATGTCCTCCATATAATTATATAGACTGTTTGTGCGGGAAATCCCGCCCCGGGCATTTTGACGGAGTGGCAACGGTTGTAACAAAGCTATTTAATATAGTTCAGCCTGATTTTGCATTTTTCGGACAAAAGGATGCCCAGCAGTTATTTATAATAAAAAAAATGGTTAAAGATTTAAATATGAACTTGGAAATAATCCCATGCCCGATAGTTAGGGAATCAGACGGGCTTGCGATGAGTTCAAGAAATTCTTATCTTTCCATAGAAGAAAGAAAAAGTGCGCTTTCTATATCTAAAGCTTTATTTGAAGTGGAAAAACTTTATAATAAAGGTATAACAGATTCTAATATTTTATTTGATACTGCAGTGTCCGTATTAGATAAAAAATTAGAATTAGATTATTTAGAATTTAGAGATTTTAACACCTTTGAAAAAGTTGATAAAATCTCTAAAAATACACTTACGGCAATAGCTGTAAAAATAGGAAAAACGAGGTTAATTGATAATATAATACTGGGATAAATGGCATATAAAGAAGATGAAACTTTAAGACAACTAAATAATTTCACAAGAATATCATTTGTTGTGAGGTTTTTTCGTGTTGTGTTTTTTGGCTATGCATCACTTTGTTTTATATTTTGTTTCTTAAACTTTTTTGAAGTTGACTGGTTGAATATGTTCAGCTGGCTATTTATAGGACCATATTGGGTAGTTTCTCGTTTTTATACACCAAAGGCATTATCGCTTGATTTTTCGCTTGCCATTGTCGGCGGATTTTTTGTACTTCTCGGGATGGCTTGTGATCCTATATTAAATAAACTATATGGCCGAATTTTAGAGTTACGGGAAGAAATGGACAGGAAAAACGAAAAAAGAAAGATGATTCGTGCGAAAAAGAAAATCGCAAAGCCTGTAATGAATTTTGTTGAGGAATCCAATAAAACAGAAAATCCGTTTGAAAACTCTAAACTGTTATTTTTAATTCTTCCCAATACAAAGAAAATTAAAAGAAAAAAGGAGGATATGGAACTTACATTTCAAGAAGTTGAAATCTGGAAGCAAAGAGTAAATAAAAAGCTGATTGAAAATGTAAATTATTCAAATCCTATACAAAAAGGGTATTACAGGAAAAATTTATTTCTTGTATATAACGATTTTAACTATGTAGATGATTTTATCTATTATATTTCTCCTACGTTACAATCAATATCAATGGAATTTAAGAAGTATGGCATAAATGTTTCGTATTGTTATGTATTAAGTGCAATTTCAGATATTAATACACTGGAAAAAGAGCTTGATTGTATGGATACTACACTTGCACTGAATTTTGTAAATGAATTTATAGTAACAAATCGTTTTAAGGTTACATATGATTATAAAACAACAAAAAAGTATAAATTAATATTAAAGGGCGAATATAATCTGTCTAAGAATCTTTCAATTTCAAACAGACAACCGTTATATACTTTAACCGATATAAAAAAGGAGGAAACTAAAAAATGAAAATGAAAATAATAAGAATGGCTCATAATCGTTTTTTACCCGAATACAAAACGGAAGGTTCATCGGGGATGGACTTATATGCTGCAATAGATAAAGAAATAACATTAAAACCGCTGGAGCGGGTATTGGTTCCGACGGGGATTAAAATAGAAATTCCGCTTGAATATGAAGCACAAATAAGAGCTCGTTCGGGGCTTTCCGTAAAGCACGGCATTACATTAATAAATGCTGTCGGCACAGTTGATGCTGATTATAGAGGTGAAGTGTGCGTCGGGTTAGTTAATTTGTCAAATGAAGAGTACACAATAAAACCCGATGACAGAATAGCTCAAATGGTTATTGCAAAAGTAGAAAAAGCAGATATTGAAGTCACAACAGAGCTTGCTCAATCTTCAAGAGGTGAAGGCGGTTTTGGTTCAACAGGTTTTTAATGGAATAAGTGATAACCCGTTATAAAAGAACATAATAAAAATATTCCGGAAAGAATATATGTTACACGATTTAAGCCTTTTTCGGCACTTTTTTGTGATGTAAATAAGTTAGCGGCTCCGCCTATAGCACCAAGGCCGTCGCCTTTTGGCGAGTGCAAAAGTACTAAAAGTATTAATAAAACTGCCGATATTATTTGTATTATCCAAATTGTTGTTAACATTTTTTATCCCTTATTTTTCTTTATGAATTGAGTTTAACATAAACATAATTTTTTGTGTAACTTCCGTTAAATCAGTGTCGGTAATAAGTAATTTTTTCAGTTTTGATTTTTCGCCCGAAATGATTTTAATTTTTGATTTGTTTATTTTTAAAATTTCAGAGACAAAAGAAATAAGTTCTTTATTTGCTTTATTTTCAATCGGAGGAGCTGAAATCTTTATTCTGATAAATTCCTCAGTATAATCAACAATTTTATTAACGGAAGAATTAGGAACAAGTTTTACAATTAAAACGGTTCCTTCTTTAGAAGTTAATAAAAATCCGAAATTATTCTCCATAGGGTTATTATACATCAAGTGTAGTAAGTAGTTTAAAAAATGTGGAAATTTTAAAGAATAAAGTGTAAAATTAATGGGTAAACAGGAAAAAAAATGCAGGAAAACATATTTAGCGGACTGGAAAAAATTCTTCGTGAACAAAACAGGTCTGAAGAAGATATCCAAGAAATATATAAGGCATATAAATTTGCGGAAAAACTTCATGAGGGACAATACCGTGTAAGTGAGGAGCCGTATATTATCCATCCTGTAGAAGTTGCTAAAATTCTTGCTACCTTAAAGGTAGATAAGCATACATTAATGGCGGCAATCCTGCATGATACGATAGAAGATACCGGGTTAACTGCGGAACAACTGGGTCAGGAGTTTGGCGAAGATGTATTAAACCTGGTATTAGGTGTAACGAAACTGGATAAATATCAGTTTAAGTCTAAAGAAGAACGTCAGGCTGAGAGCTTCAGACGAATGTTTATTGCCATGGCAAAAGATGTCAGAGTTATATTTTTAAAGCTTGCCGACAGACTTCATAATATGAGAACATTAAACTATATGACGCCAAATAAGCAGGTGAGAATTGCACAGGAAACATTGGATATATTTGCTCCGCTTGCTAATCGTTTAGGTATCGGAAAAATAAAAGCGGAACTTGAGGATTTATCTTTAAGGTATTTAAATCCCGAAAAATATTTTGAAATAGCACAATTAGTTGCTCAAAAAAGGGCTGATAGAGAAAATACCGTTAAACTTTTAATAGATGAAATCTCGGAAAGTCTTAAGAAAAATGAAATTAAGGCGGAAATAACAGGCAGAGCCAAGCACTACTACAGCATTTATAAAAAAATGCAGAGGCTGAATGCCGCATTTAATGACTTGTACGATATTACGGCGGTAAGAGTTATCGTGGATACCGAACGGCAGTGTTATGAAGTATTGGGTATAATACATTCATTATTTAAACCGATTCCCGGAAGATTTAAAGATTATATAGCAATGCCGAAGGGGAACGGCTATAAATCGCTTCATACTTCGGTTATAGGGCCGAAACAAAAGCCCTTGGAGGTTCAAATAAGAACTGTAGAAATGCATAAAATTGCGGAATATGGTGTTGCGGCGCATTGGAAATATAAAGAATCAGGTTCTATTAAGGCTGAATCCGATGATGATATTAAGTTTTCATGGATGCATCAGATGATAGAACTTGAAAAAGAAGCATCAAACGCAAATGAATTTGTTGAAAAGGTAAAACTGGATTTATTCGGAAATCAGGTTTTTTGCTTTACCCCTATGGGCGATATTATAGATTTACCGTTAAATGCGACCCCCGTTGATTTTGCATTCAGAATACACTCCGAAGTCGGATATAAAACAACAGGTGCTTTAATTAACGGAAGAATAGCCCAGCTTGATGCAAAATTGAAAAACGGAGATATAGTTGAACTCTTTACATCTAAAACGGGAGCTCCAAAACTTCACTGGCTTAAATTCTGCGTAACAAAACAAGCTCAGACAAAAATAAGACAGTGGTTTAAAAAGCATAACAGAGATGAAAATATCATTACGGGCCGTAATATGCTTGAAGCTGAAATTTCAAAAGCAGTAGTTGACGAAAATATTAAAAACGGGCAATTAAATGAAATAGCAAAAGCTTTAAACTATATCTCGGTAGATGATTTGTTTGCCGCTTTAGGAAACGGTGAAACAACTTTAAATAAAGTAACGAGCAGAATTAAAAAGCCAAAAGAAGAAGAATCGGATAAATTTGTTTCTACAAAGAAGAAAAGTCACTATAAAGATGAAATTGAAGGGCTTGAAGGAATGCTCTACAGCTTTGCAAAATGCTGTACCCCTGTACCGGGTGAACATATTGTAGGTGTGGTAACAAGAGGTAAAGGTGTTTCCATACACAGGATTGACTGCCCTTCTTTAGATACGGTTCCTGAAGAAAGATTGATGAAAATCAGCTGGAAAAATGCTGAAATGCCTAATAAAACCTATGTTACATCCATTAGAATTAATTGTGTGGATAAACTGGGTATGTTAAAAGATATTCTTATAAAAGCAGCGGATTGCGGTACTAATATTACTTATGCTAATGTTAAAACAAATTATTCTAAAAAAATGGGTATTATTGAACTTGGTGTTGAAGTTAACGGTATAGAAAACTTAAATGCCGTAATCAATGCTTTTCAGTCTCTGCCTGATGTTCATTCCGTTAAAAGAATTCAAATGAATTCAAAAATAAAATCGGATAAAGAACTTAAAGTGCCTAAAAAACAAAGAACGAAAAACAAAAAGTAATTTTTATTTATTAATAAGTAATTTTTCAAATTCGCTTAAAGCTTCAATACCGACTAACTGCTCAAGAGCGGCACGATTTTCAAGAAATTCCAATTCAAGTTTTGCTTTATTGTCAAGTGCACTGCGGTAGTACGCATCTGCAACAAGCAGCTGCTCTTCCGAGTTATATAAACCCGAGTTATATCTTTCTTTCCTTTTGTTTAGTTGTTCTTCAACCATTTTAAGCATATTGTAGCTTGTCATATAATCAAAATACATATCCACAACTTTTTTCTGCATATTATCGACTTTTGTAATAAGAACAATCATATCCGCATCTGTAACTTTTGTGTATTTGTAGTTTAAATCCTTATCATTATATGAAAGAGCATTTAATAAATGCCCGCTGACAAGAGCCGCCGTTGCACTAAACGGGTCACCTAAGCCCGCACCTGCAATAGATGAGGCTGTTGATAGGGGCCTTATAATTTTCTTTACTATTGTTTCATCCGGTTTATCCGCATCCGGGTTTGAAAGTTTATATAATGCAAATTTAATTGTTTCGCTTTTTAAAGCCGCTCCTGCCCATAAAATTTGCACGTGTTCAAGCATATCTTCTTTTTCTACCGTCAGAAGTTTTGAAATTTCATTAGATAAGTCTTTTAATGAACTATCTGCATAGGTTGAATTTTTTATATATTCTTTTTCATAAGAGGCGGTTTTAGAACTTTGTCTTTCCGTCAGATCCGTAACTTTATACTCTTTTTCCAAGTCATAAGTAACACCGAGCCTATAGGCAGGATTTTTAGGTAAATTTAAGTCTTGCAGGTTTTCTGCCCTGACTGCAGGCATTGTAATCATTATTATAAATAGTACAAACAGTAATTTTTTCATTTTTTATTTATTTTTTCCGTATTGATTAATTGATTTTTTAATGCATATTGCGAAAGAATAAGGCTGTCCACCGCCTTTTTCCCCGCTAATCTTTCAAGTGAAAGATAATATTTTTTTGCCTCCTGCTCCTGCTTATATTCCTGCAATTGCATTTCTTCATATAAAGCCGAGGACACGACTAATTCCGTTAAAGAGTTATTTTTTAAAGCATTAGAATAATTTTTGTTGTAAAGAATTATTCTTGAACGGGTATCTTTTAATTTATTTAAAGCACCTTTGTATTGGTAGTAGCTTGAAATTATTTTTTCCTGAAGCTCTTCAATAGTGCCTGCAAGCTGAATTAATTCAGTATCTGTTATCGGCGGAGCCTGCCCTGCTGCCGCTTCTTTATTTAAAAAATTATTTGCCAACCTGCCTGCTGAAAATGAAGCAGTCTGCATCATTGCGTTTGACCCCGTAAACATCGGGATAAAGCTTGCTCCGTATATTAATGAAGATAAGCTTTTTGCCATAATTGAAGAATGCAGTCTCCTTTGGGATTCAGGGGTATTTAATTTATTCATTGTAAATTTGATGAGGGTATTATTATCAATCGTTGCCCGCCATAAAAGTTCTATATCCTTGATTTCATCCTCTTTTTGAGTTTGAATTAAGTCCTCAACCACTGTTTTATCCTGTATTACAAGATTTTTATTCTGCACAGTGTTATTATGTTCAAGTTTTAATTGATTTTTTTCTGTAGGTTCAAGCCTTATTACTTCGGCATAAGCAAAATTCATCTGCATTAAAATACAGATTGCCGTTAAAATAAAAGAAAATCTTTTTAAAATTTTGCTTTTCATACCTGCCCTCTTTTAACTTTATACCACATAAATTTGTCCCTTTCCATTTTAATTATTTTGAAGTTTAAATATCTTAAAAACTCCGAAATCGCATTTCCCTTTTGTGTTTTTCCCTTAATGCTTTTATCCCTGTATCACCCGCACAAAGGACCCCTGAGCCGAATTTATCTTCTATTTTGTCAATAAGGTACGATATCTTTTTATATTTCTCATTTTTGTTTTCGTTAAATAACGATAATTGCGTTTTAGATGTATCCTCAAGCCCAAAGGCCATTACCCCGCAGGAACGGTAAATTATTCCCTCTTTATAAATTTTGTTAAAAAGATTTTCAACTTCTTTTATTAATAAAACTTCCGAAAAAGTTTTATTTTCAAGTTTTTTATCAAGATAAAATACTTTAAAATCTTTAGTTCTAAGCATAACAGAAATGTATGATGTGCAAAGTTCATTATCTCTAAGTTTTTTGCAGACATTATGAAGATGCATTGTAAGCTCTGTTTTTATATAGCTTTTATCTTTTGAAAACTCGGGGAATGCTCTTGTTCTTTGAATGGATTTAGGTTTTTGCACCCCCGCCGTGACGGGGATTACACTAATTCCGCTCAGTTCGTATTTTAATTCCATGCCTTTTTTGCCGTAGTTTTTTTTGTAGAAATTGTCATCTTTAAGTAAGATTTCATGCGCATAAAAAATTCCGTATCTGCGCAGACTTCTTGATATATTTCTGCCTATACCCCAAATGTCTTCGGTTTTAATATTCTCAAGTTCATAAGGAGCGGACTCCTTTTCAATAACATAAGTTCCATTTAATGCTTTAGCCTTATGTGTTGCAAGTTTTGCCAGCATTTTAGATGGTGCAATTCCGACAGAAACGGTTATTCCTATTTCATTTTCTATATCGTATTTTATCTTTTTTGCTAAGTCTTGATATTCAAGATTAAACATTTTTTTCATCCCCGTCATATCAAGGAAAGCTTCATCAATGGAATATACTTCAACAATATCGGAGTATCTTTGAAGTAATTGCATCATTCTTTGAGAGATTTCATGGTATAGAGTAAAATCGGAACTCAGGTAAGTTACTCCCTGAAATTGCTTTTTTGCCATAAAATGTGGTATTCCCATGGGGATACCGAGTTTCTTCGCTTCATTAGAGCGGGCAATAACACATCCGTCATTATTGCTTAATACGCAAACGGGCTTGCCTTTTAAGGAAGGATTCATTAAAATTTCACATCCCGCAAAGAAGTTATTTCCGTCAACGTGTACAATTATTTTTTGTTTCATACCAATCCTTAAGAAAAATAGGGCGGGCATATTGGGAGGAATAAGACCCGCCTTTTGAAGAATAAACATATTTGAATAATTTTAAAATTTTCTTACAATCCCTTGAGCAATGCCGAATATAACGAGCTGTTCTTTAGGGTGTAAATCAGGGTAATTTCTGTTTGCCGGCTGCAGCCAAACCTTTCCGTTTTTCGACCTGTAGGTTTTTATTGTGTAGCCTCCGTCAATAAAAGCTATTACTATATCGCCGTCTTTTGCGGTATTTGATTTTTGAACAATAACTTTATCGCCTTCAAAAATACCTAAATCTATCATTGAATCGCCCGAAACGGTAAATAAAAAAGTGGAAGGGCTGTTTATTTTAAAGCTTTCATCAAGAGAAACCCGCTTTTCTATATAATCATCCGCTACCGAGGCAAACCCTGCTTTTACTGCGGAAGAAAATAATACGGCACCCAGCTGTTCTTTATTAATATAAAATCGGTTATTTTTTTC
>CANQAL010000026.1 GCA_947589255.1 Candidatus Gastranaerophilales bacterium
ACTGTTTCAAGTTTTATATCTTCTTCAGATTCAATATTTTCAGCTTTTTCAGGAATTGTACTTTCTTGAGTTAAATTTGTTTCTTCTTCATCAAGGAGCCCCATATCCTCTAAATCAACTGTTTCAAGTTTTAAATTTTCTACCGAATCAAGAGAATCTACCTGCTCGGAATTTGTATTCTCTTGCAGCGAAATTGTTTCTTCTGCAGTATGTTCCGGTTCTGCTATACTTAAAGTTATATCATTATCAGATTTCACAGTTTGTTCATTTGTTTCTTGAATTTGATTTACCGTATTATCAGCATTTATATTTTTAACATTTAAATTTGTAAGTTCATCCAAAAAGTCCAAATCACTATCTAAAACAGCATCATCGTCAACGTCATTTGTGTCGTTTTCAATTTTTACTTCAGGAATAATATCTAAAATGTCCAATAAATCATCTGAGTGATTTTCTTCATTTTTTATTTCGGGAATTTCATCTATTTTATTTAATTCAACTATTGGCTCTTTTATAGATTGAACTTCATTATAATTTAATTGAATATCATTTAAAGAATATTTATTTAAATCTAAAATTAACGGAATATATAATGTAGATTCTCCATATAAAATTATTTCATCATTATTTATTTTATTTAAAAGAAAAGAATTAACTACCTGCTCCGAATTATGAACGGAAGGCTTACATAACAAACTGTTTGAACAGTGAGAAGATAATACATTATTATATTTGCTTTTATATGAAGAAGCTATAACAGGAATAATATTTTTATTATTATAAATTTTGTCTATTAATTTTCTTTCAATATTAGTTTCATCAACAGAAAAGAAAAGATAGCATTTTTTATTAATTAATTCAGTAACGGTTTTTACGATAAACCCATACCAAAATTCAGATAATTCAGATACATTAACAACTATTATATTTTTTTCATCAAACAGATTATCAATAATATCAAATTGTTTTTTTAAATCCGCAAAAATCGCTTCTTGTGCATAATACCACAATTTATTTCTTAAAAGCATTAAACCTGAAACAGGATTTGCAAGAAATTCATCATCAACAACTTTTCTAAAAACACTGAAAGGTATAAATTTATCATCTAAAGTTTTTAAATAATCTCTAAGTTCAAGAATAATACTTTGTATTAAAGCTTTATCTTCTACGGGACAATCGGATATATCATATTTTAAAATAGTATCAAGAGCATCAATATTTAATGGGAGTTTTAAATCATCTGAAATTCTGATTACTGAAGCTTCCAAATCATTATAGTTACCGTTAAAATCTATAATCAATGATTTCTTATTTTGTTTGTTTAATTCGGAAACAATTTTATTAATTATAAGTTTAGTCTTTTCATTTCTGTCAGACTGAATATACAATTTTTTATTTAAAATTGAAAGTCCTGTTTTAAGAATGCAATTCGGATGATTTGATAAACATCCGAAGTTTATATTTTCATTATCATCTTTTAAAAGAGAAATGATTTCATCTGTTTTAATAAAAATAAGTTTTGAGTTTTTGGATGGAACACAGCCGTTATAATATGAAAGGTTATCTTTTTCATCAATAGAAAGACATAATTTTAAAATTGCATTATTATTTTCCGAGGTATTATATGTTTCAATATTTATAACCTGAGAAATAATTTTATTTTTATTATCTTTATCTTCAATAACAATAAAATCATACGGAAGCAAATTATTTTCTGCAGGGTTATAAATTATTTTTGTTATATCATTTTTTACCTCAATAATCTGCATCCTATACCTCTCAGTTGATTTAATTATACTACATATAATATTTAATACAAATCATCCAAATTATAGAATTTTTGAAGTAGAATTAATATATGGAAAATAAACACCCAAAATATGCAAAATTAATAGAATATATACGAAACGGACAAGTTCAGCAGGAGCACTACGGAATAATTATCCGTATGAATAAGCAAGGGATAATTAACAAAATCGGAGAAGATGGGGGATATAAATTTTATCATCGATCTTGTATGAAGCCTTTGCAAATTTCCCCTATTATAGATTTAGGGATTGATAAAAAATATAATCTTACCCTTGAAGAAATAGCAGTTTGCAGCGCTTCTCATACCGGAGAGTTAATTCATCAGGAGAAAATCTTGTCCGTACTTAAAAAATTGGGATTCTGCGAGAAAGATTTATTATGCCATGAAGAAACCCCTTTAAGCGAAAATGAAAAAATAAGATTGATAAAAGAAAATATTAAACCATCTAAGCTTCATAATAATTGTTCGGGTAAACATTCCGCTATGCTTGCAATTTGCAGAGAATTAAATTTTAACACTTCAAATTATAAGGATTTAAGCAATCCTTTAAGTGATTTTATAATTAATAAAGTTTGTGAATTATGTGAAGTAAAAAGAGAACAAATAATAATAAGCAAAGACGGGTGTGGACTTCCCGTAATTGCCACACCATTATTTAATCTGGGTTTAGGTTTTTTAAATTTATTTCTTAATAAAAAGTATGAAAAAATAAAACTTGCTTTTTTAAATTATCCGTATTTAATCGGAGGAAAAGGAAGATTAGACAGCGAAATAATCTCTGAAAGTAAAAATCTTATTGCGAAAGTAGGTGCTGCAGGACTTTGCGTAATCGTAAATACCGAAAAAGAGGAAGCTATTGTTGTTAAAATAGCAGATGCTAATATGGAAGCAAGAGCTCATAGTGTTATTAATTCTTTAAGTCAGGCAGGTTGGATTTCAGAAGGAAATTTAAATAATTTAAAACAAATTTATTCTGCCGAAATTAAATCACAAGACTGTGAAGTTTTAGGCAGAATAAACCCTTGTTTTGATTTAAGCAAAAGTCTTAAATGAATTTTCAATATTTTCTGAAATAACCTGTTTAACAGAATCAATTTCAGTTTCAACCGCATTTTCTTCAGTTTGAATTTGTTCAAGTCTCATTTCAAACATTTTATCTTTTTTCTCAAGATTTTTCGTTGCTTCTTCATACTCGGCTTCTGCCGCGGCATCATCTTCGGTATAGTTTCTTAAGGAAATTTGACTGGAACCTTGCCAGCTTTCAAGCTGAGTCCATTCGGATTTTTCATCCGTACCTGAATTTGATTGCAAGAACCATTGCCCTGAAGTAATCATTTCTTGAATATAGTCTGCATCAGAAACCCCTTCGTCATATACAAAGGTCTCATCATTATCACCATTTTTTAAAGATGCTTTTAATTCTTCCGTTGCATTTTCAGGTACAACGATATGACCATTAGCATCTACTATTCTCATTCCAAGACCTTTTGTCAAGTCCTTATTGGTTAATACATCATATGTAAGTCTGACTGAAGCAGGATTCCCGTTTTCATCATAAATTTGAGCTTCCATTACGGAATTTGACATAGCTTTATTATATTTTTCGGCAGCTTCTTTTGACTCAGTTGCCAATATTAATCGTTGCGATGAAATTTGCTGACCTTCAAATACAAGATCACTCATTCTTGCCGTCAAACATAAATATCTTCCCTGTGATGCTGCTAATCCCATTTTTTTTTGCTCCTTATATTTTGTATTAATAATGTCGACATTTTTAACAACAATCTTAAGAAGCATACATAAAAAATTTACAAAAATTTACAAATTTTTATCCAATATCCCATCTTCCGCATGTACCACCCCATCGAGCAATAATTTTATCGGATTTATTATTTAATTCATTACAAGTAACTTCACCTTCAACAATGGTTATTACTTCACAGTTGTTTGAACATCCGCTGCACTGATTTGTATAAGAATTAAATTGCATATCACCGACACTAAATCCTTTAAAGGAGGTGGGGATTTGGTTAAATTGATGATTTTCCATAGCTAAAAGTGCTGCACCTATTGCACCCATGGTTTGATGGTTTTCAGGAACTACAATTTTTGTATTTAAAGCTTCTTCAAAGGCCTTAACCATACCTATATTAGTTGCTACTCCGCCTTGGAATGTAACAATCGGAAGAATTTCTTTACCTAATGCAAGGTTGCTTAAGTAATTTCTGACTAAAGCCTGACAAAGCCCGTATAATAAATCTTCAACAGGATAGCCTAACTGCTGTTTATGGATTAAATCACTTTCGGCAAAAACTCCGCACCTGCCGGCAATTCTGGCAGGAGAATTTGACTTTAATGCAATAGAGCCAAAATCTTGAATGGGAACATTTAATCTTGAAGCCTGCTGGTCTAAGAAACTTCCCGTACCTGCCGCACAAACGGTATTCATTGCAAAATCGGTTACAATTCCATCCCTTAAAATAATAATTTTACTATCCTGTCCTCCGATTTCAAGAATTGTTTGCACTCCCGGGACATATGTACTTGCAGCAACAGCATGCGCCGTAATTTCATTTTTTATAACATCTGCACCGATTAAAGCTCCCGCTAAGTTTCTACCGGAACCTGTAGTTCCTGCTCCGAGTATATTATACTCTTCTTTTGCTTGTGCCATTAAATTCCGTAATGATTGTTGAACTGCTACAACAGGTTTACCTGATGTCCTTGTCATATATCCGTCTATAAAATTTCCGTTTTCATCAACAATGGCTGCCTTTGTCGTAACCGATCCTACATCTATCCCTAAATATGAATTTAATGACATTGATTATCCCCTCTCTTGTCATTTATATTTTACAAGAAAAATAATTTTATTTTGTAAAATTATATAAATATACTATAGAAAAAGTAACAACTTTAAAGTATTTTTAACTTTATACAAATGGAAATAAAGGTATTTTATGTTTAAATGAACAATATAATTTCTTATTATACAAAATACAGAAAACATATTGATGAATATAACCGCTTCAATGAGCGGAACAAAAACATAGAAAATAATACTTCTTTAACCCCTGAAGAAACAAAACATTTTAAACAAAAAGCAAAAGTAATTGCAGAGCCGCTATTGGTTTTAGACAGTTACGAACACGAAAAAGCCGAAGATTCGGAAACTTTTTTCCAAACCTACAATATTGAGTTAATGTCACTTGTCGGATTAATAAGTTCTCTGCCTGTTGCTGTTAGTAAAATATCGCCATTTCTTCTATATTCAAATAAAACATCTGTACAAAAATTAGGATTATCACTTGCAAAATACCGTAATTCTAAAATTAATATCGGTAAAATGTCTTTAAAAGTGCCAAATTTAGCAACTGCAATATCTGCAATATCTGCGGGGATAATTTTCGCTTTAGGCATTAAAAACTCTCTTGAATCTCAACTCGGACTTATTAGAAAAGCGAGTTATGACGGAACAAAAAATATAATTAACGACCCTAAATTATATGCAATTCATACACCCGAGCAAGAAGCTGAAATTAATTCAATTGTCAAATATGAAGAAAATTCTAAATCTGCAGTTAATAAATTAACAGAAAAAGTGAACATAAAATCTTCTCTTGATTCCGTAAAAGATTATAAGCAAAATCTTAAAACTTATCAAAAAGAAAAAAATCAATATTTTAAAGATATTGAACCTGATAATAAATCTTTAACACCTTCTCAGCAAAAAAATGCCGAGTTGGAAAAACTGTTTTTTACTAATTTGTTAAAAAATGTTGAACATGACGTTCTTGAAGATTTAAGAAAAGTTGAAACCATTTCTAATATTTCATATTCTTCTTTATTTACGGGCGGATTTCTGGAATATCTGCTGACGGATAAATTAACAGAAGTTTTAAAAATAAAAAATAATGTTCTAAAAATGATAGTTAAACTCGGTGTTCCGCTTTTAACTTACTCCATTTTAAATAAAAATATTTCTAATCTGGAAAATAAAGTTATCTGTGCAACTAAATATAAACATTTAAAAGCTTTTATGGAACATCCGGAAAAATACAATCAATCAAATAATGATAAAAAACAAACTCCCGTAGAATTTTTAAAAACAGTTTATAAAGATTTAAAAGATTATGAAAAGTTTACTCAAACCGAAATGCCTAAACTAAAGGCAAGAATGGAGGCTAAAAAAGAAATTAAATTAACTCCCTCGCAATTAAAAGAGGCTAAACTTTTCCAACAAAATACCGCAAAAGTTATAAATAAGCATCGGGAAAGAGTTTATGAACAATCCGTAGGAATTAAATCTTTTTCGGAAACTCTTCTGGGCCCTATTGATATTATAGCAACAGCATTAGGCGGAAAACTCGGACATAGTCTTGGTAAAAAACTTGCAAACAGAAAACTTTCCAAAATTATGACAGGTTTAGGAGCAGTTATTGCTTTTATTCCAGCTGCATATATTGAAGCTAAACTTGTTAAACAGCAAAAATTATCGGAAAAAATCGCCTCTATGCTTGCCATTAAAGATATCCAAGATGAAAGATTGTTTAAAGACGATACCGTTAATAGCTTTGATTTCTCAAATTCCCCAAAAGTATATTCCAAAACTTTTGAAGAATTTATAATGTAATTACAACCAGAGAATTATAAAATACTTTTTCCTGATAATCATCAGGCAGATTATTCCAGTATCTGTAAACATTTATGCCTTTTGAATTTAATTGTTTAACAGTATTATCCGCTTCGATAGAGGATTTTAAAAGATAAGGATAGCCAAAAGGTACTGTGTATTCTTTTATGTTTATTTTTAAACAATTAGATTTCTCGTATTTTTTATGTAAGATGTCAAATTTTTCCCGTCGGTATTGCTTTTGATTTTCAATGTCCAAGCTTAAAAAATATTCATTAGAGCATTTGGAAATCATTTTAATACCTTGAAAATCCAATCTGTTTTCATTTTTACAAAGTTCCTCATAAGTAAGAATATGAGGGTTATATATATAATCATCCGTTGGGATTTCAGTATTTAGAGTTTTTGTTGTATATAAAAATGCGCCATCTGCAAGAGCAGGGAAAAACTTTCTTAATGAGTTAAATGAAGCTATACCTTTAGGCTCCGAGTAAAAGGAATGAGCATTATCAACTATTAGATTTTTGTATTTTTTACTTAGTTTTTCAACTATATCCGAGCATATACCAAAGTAATCGGGATAAAGAATATATGCATCTTGAGGAAAATCCGCTGCCGGCTTGAAGGTTTTATCTATATGATAATAATTTATTTTACAATTTTCGTTAAATACCGCACTGCGAATACAAGGACAGAGATAATAAGGCAGATAAATTTCTTTTATATTAAATGCCCTTATTACATATCTGATGCAATTTCTTGCCGTATTTAATTTTATTAATTTATAATCACTCATCTATATATAATTCATAAAGATTATGCAGTGTTCCGCCCAGTGGGGTCGGATAAAGGTTTTTTATTTTATTTCTTACTGCAGTTATTGTAAGCGGAGAATATAAATAAATAAACGGTCTTTCATCATAAATAATCTGCTGATATTTATCATAAATGACTTTTCGTTTATTATAATCAAGCTCTAAAGCACCTTGCTCTATAATATCATCAAGCTGTTTTTCCCAATCAAGAATTACATCATCTTCATCATCAGCAAATCTCATATTAAACAGATGTAAATGCCCCCTTGAATACCATACATTTTTTCCGCTGTGAGGTTCTAAAGGATTTCCCGTTAACCCCATAAGAACCATATCCCAATCAGAGGTCGACATCATCTTGCTTACGAGAGAATTAAATTCTATCGGTTTAAAATTAACTTTTATACCAAGCTGAGCTAAATCTTCTTTTATCATCACTCCGCAGGCTTCCCTCTCCGTTTGCCCCGCATTTGTATATAAGTCAAATTCAACAATATTCCCTTCTTTATCATGAAGCATTCCTTGATTATCTGTATAAAATCCTGATTTTTCAAGAAGCTCTTTAGAATATTCAATATTTTTTTCATGACCTGCTGCAAGCTTTTCATTTAAATATATAGAAGATAGTGATTCTGCCGTAAATAGAGGCTGAGCAACTCCGTTTACAACATTATTGACCATTGCATTTCTATCTATCGCATAGTCAATCGCCGTCCTGAAATTTATATCATTAAACCATTTTTGTTTTACGGGACTTACGTAGAACTTGCCGTCTTTATTTTTTCTTGTATTAAGATTAAATGCAATAAACATGGTACTTGTAGCAGGTCCGAGGTTATAAAGTTTAAAATTAGATTTTTTCTCTTTTTGCTTAAATCTGGGTAAATCCTTACCTCGAACATTTATAACATCAAGTTCGCCTGATTCAAATTTTAACATTTCATTATTCAAGTCACCGACTATTAAAATTACATATTTATCAATATATGGCAGTATATTATGATTTTCATCCGCAACATAATAATTTGGATTTCGCTTAAGTACTACTCTTTGGGCAGGAACATACTCTTCCAGCATAAAAGCTCCTGATGATACTATATCTTTAGGATTTACGGTTGTTGAAAGATATGAGTCAAAATATCTTAAGCCTTTTTTTATAACGGGGGCAAAAATATGCTTCGGTGCAATTTGCGTCCCGACAAATCTTAGAAACGGGGAAAACGGCTTTTTTATTTTAAATTCGGTTGTGTATTTGTCAATTTTCCTTACAACGGGATATTCCCCATCTATTAATACGGAATCTCTTAATGAAGTATTCCCAAAACCAGCTAAAATAATATCATTCCAAGTAAAAACAACATCATCTGATGTAATTTCCCTGCCGTCAGTCCATTTCAGCCCCTTTCTCAATGTGATTGTATATGTTTTTTGATCATCCGATACTTTAAACTCTTTTGCCATATTGGGAATAACCTGTCCCGATACAGGGTCAGTCGATAGCAGAGAGTCAAACATTAAATCTGCAATTTCTGAGGATGTTGCATCCTTTGATACCCACGGATTAAATGTTTTAGGGCCTTCACCTATCGTTGATACAACAATTTGTCCTCCGTATTTACCTGTTTCAGAACGTGACATTTTATATTCTATTCCGTTAAATAATTCGGTTTTAGGAGCTTTGTAATTACTCTTCTCTGCTTCAGTTTTATTTTTTTGAAGAGTATCAACTCCCGTTTCACTTATTCCGCTATCTATTCTGAAACAAGAAACAAGCACCAATGCCAATACAATTATTATAAAAATTAATTTTCCGTATTTTTGCATATTCTAAGATTACCATAGAAATTTAAAAAATAGTAATTACTCTTCGTTCTTATTTTTATGTTATAATATAAAATTTAAGGATTGTCTTATATGGAATATAATAAAACTAAAAAATTATCTTTAGTGCTTAATATAATTTTTTATATTTTATCAGGATTAATTATTATTCTCGGAATTTATACTCGAACAAAAGCATTTATGACTAATTTGCCGTTTACCCACGATGAAGCCTCATTAGGATATTTATTTTTTAATTTGAAATTCCCTGATTTTTTTAAAAGTATCGACGATTATCTTAAAATTCCGCCGTTATGGGGCATATGTAATAAAATAATTTTAAATTCTTTTGGATATTCTTTTATAACTTTCAGATTTATTGCATATTTTTCTTCCATAATTTCATGTTTTGCTTTTTTCGTTTTATTAAAAAATATCTTTAAAAATAAATTATCTATTCTGGTCGGTTTAATTTTGTTTACGTTAAGTATTCCTTTAATATTTTTCTCGGCAAACTTCAGGCCTTATGAATCGGATGTCTTAATTTGTATTTTATTACTATTGTCTTATAAGTATATAAGCTTAAAGCAGATTACTCTGCCTTTGAGTATTTTATATTCCGTAATTTCAATCCTGCTTGTTTTATTTTCATTCCCCTCTTTGATTATTATTCCGGCAATAATATTTGCTAAAAGTATTGAAGATAAAAAATTTAATTATAAATCATTAATAATTATTGTTACCGTTGCTTTATGCTGTTTATACCTTTATTTAATTGATAAAAGTACTTACCTTTTTATGGAAAAATACTGGGGAAGTATTGAAGACGGTTTTATTGACTTTAAATCTCTTTATTATATTTTTAAAGATTTCTTTGAATATGTATTTAGCGGATTTAATCCGTTATGGTTGATTACAACTGTTTGTATATTAGGTTTTATTAACTTTGATATACAAAAACGGGAAGAAAAAAATGTATTGTTATTTATTCTCATTTTTGCATTAGGTGCCAGTTTATTACACATTTATCCTTTTTCAAGGAAATTAATATTATATTTTATTCCCGTAATAATCATTTATTCCGTATCATTGATTGATAATTCTTGGGAATTTTTAAAGAACAATCTTTTTAAAAATTTAATTAGTATATTAATATCCTGTTTAATTTTATTTTCCATGAATATAAAAATTGATAATATAAAGAGCTTTACTCCAAATAATTATAAATATGATATTTCCCGATTTAAAAACAGAATAGAACTCCATTATCACATAAATGAACTGCTTAATGAATATAATGAAAACGATTTATTATTATGCCCAAATGAAGTTTATTTCTTTTTATTGTTTTATAACAAATTATACGGATATAATAAAAATCTGCAAATTACCACTTTCCCTTTTGAACATACGGATACTGAAAAAGTAGAGAATTTTGTTGCTGATTATGTCAGAAATAAACCAAAATCAAAAAAATTATATATAATTAACAAGTTTTGGGCATATCAAGCCATTCCGAATATTTACTTTATTGAAAAGCTACTTACAGAACAAAATCTTAAATATGAAAGAATAATTGACGAGTGCATATATATATTTAAAATATACGATTAAATATTTTACTCTTTAACATCACCATATAAACACCAAGTCTGCGCTTTGGTTATTTTAACATTAACAAAGTCGCCAATATCATATTTATCTGATTCAAAATGAACGATTTTATTGTTATCTGCTCTGGAGTTTAATATTAATTTCCCGTTTTTTTCCGTCTTACCTTCTACAAGAACTGTTAAAACTTTCCCTTCAAATTTTTTGTTTGATTTTAAGCAAACCTCACGATTTTTTTCATTTAATCTTTCAAGTCTTTCATATTTAATATTTTCGGGTATAAATTTATCCGTCATTTTGCCTGCTTTTGTAAAGGCTCTTGGCGAATACGCAGCAGTATTAGAGTAATCAAGTTCAAGTTCATCTATTGCTTTTAATGTATCTTGAAATTCTTCTTCAGTTTCACCGGGGAAACCGGCTATAAAGTCGCTTGTAATAGTAACTAAAGGAAATCTGTTTCTTATTTTTGAAACAATACTATAATATTCTTCTTTAGTATAACGTCTGTTCATTTCCTTTAATATACGGGAATTTCCTGATTGCATAGGGATATGAAAGTATTTACATACTTTTTCGCATTCATCGACGGCATCAATAAGATCATCAGTAATATCTGAAGGATAGGAAGTTACGAAACGAATTCTAAAATCACCATCAAGATTATTCAATTCTCGCAGCAAATTAGCCAGTGAGATATTATTGTCATTAAAATCTTTACCGTAGCTGTCAACATTCTGCCCCAGCAGAGTTATTTCTTTAAATCCCTCTTTTATAATGTTTTCAGCCTCTTTAATTATTTCCTCGGGCTTTCTGCTTCGTTCTCTGCCTCTTGTAAACGGAACAACGCAGTATGTACAAAAGTTATTACAGCCTTCAATAATAGGAATCCACGCATTAACAGAGTTTTTCCTGATTATTTTAAAATCGTTTTGGTTGCAGATGACGGGGTTATTTGTAATCGCACAAACTTTTTCGTCGTTTTCAATTCTTTTTATAAGCGAAGGAAGCTCGTAAATATTATGAGTTCCAAACACTAAATCGACATAGGGCGCTCTTTTTCTTATATTATCTTTATCCTGCTGAGCTACACATCCGCAAATACCAATTTTAATATGAGGTTTTGACTTTTTCATTTTTCCCCATACTCCTAATTGGCTGTAGGCTTTATCTGCGGAAAGCTGTCTTATGGAACAGGTATTAATTATTAATAAATCAGCCTCTTTTTCATTTTCGGTTTCAATGTAGCCGAAGTGAGAAAGAATTCCGGCAATTCTTTCACTGTCTGATTTATTCATTTGGCATCCCAGTGTTTCTATGTATAATTTTTTCATATATTAATTATACTTGAAAAATATTATAAAGCATTTTCATTTGCAGGATTATATTTTAAAAGCTTCCTTCTTTTTAATTTTTCTATTAATTCAAAATTAAATATTTTAGAAGGTAAATTAGCCCTTTGCATAACCGTATCATTTACTAAATTTAATTCCATAAAATTAAGATGAGGAATTCCTCCAAAAACTTGTGGATGTGATGAAATTAAAGATAGTTCCATGTCATCAGCCAATTCGTTATCTTTGTTTATTCTTCTTATTTTATCAACCAGGCTGAAATATTTTACATTTGTATCAGGATGCACCCCGTATACTTCACTCATCATTCTCTTAAAAGCTCTTAAGGTTCTACCTGATGCTATATGATCGGTAAATAAATATGTTTTGCCGGAATTAGCGATATCTTCGGGTGTTAATTTTTGATTTTTTAAAAATTCCGCATATTCCTTAGAATACTTAAATTTAAAATCATCAGATACAACCCCCATGCCCGATATTGGCAGATATTTGGTTTCAACTCCGCAAAATTCCATAACCCTCCCGATAGTAGACGGAGATGTTCCTATTGAAACAAATACATAATTATCTTTACCGTACAGTTCATCAAAATATTTTTTCAATGATAAACCACAAGATAAAACAACCGAAATATGGTCTTGTATGTCATTAACCCCACCGATTTTTCTAAGTTGAGCTTTTTCCTTATTTGTCAAAAGATTATAATCCGATATTTTAAAATTTCTTTTTTCCTGAATTTCTTCTAATATATCTTTTTTTGACTTCTCAAAAACATCTGAATTAAGCCCTTGCGAGTAGATTTTCCCAGTTTGAGGCACCTGTGCTTTGGGGGATATTTTGCTTATAAATTTTGATGTTATACTACTTATTTTCATATCAAAATAAAAACACGTAAATCATTATTTTTGACAAAATTATTCATATAATTTTACAAATTCTCTGTTTTTCCAATCGGGATAATAATCATAAAATTGTTCAAGATAATCTTTTATTTGTTGTTTTGATAGAGGTTTAATTCTTTTATATAATGTCAGTTTAGTACCATCAGCAAGATTATATTCATTTACTCTTTCATAGTTTTTCGCAATTCCGCTGTTTGTTTCAAAAATATTATTTGTTGTATACAATACTTTTGCAAGAGATTTATCATCGAAAAACAACTTTAACGGAGTTATATTAATGACATAATCAGCATTAATTTCTTCTCCGTCAAAATCGGAATCGAAAACGGTTTCACAAACATAATTATTTTTTATAAAATCGCTTTCAGGTTTTAATCCCCGTAATTGATAAAAACCGAATGAATTATGAAATCCGTATTGTGCTATTTTTATATTGTTATTTTTTTTGTATTCATTTTCCAAAAACTCATACAAATCTTTAACAGTATTATAATCCGCACTTGTATCATCAAAATAAAAATTTTTTGAAAACATTTTTACATATTTACTGATTTGAGGCATTTCAAAACATATTACAAAATTCAAAAGGCTGTATATTATTATTAATAACATTACTATATTTCTGATACAGTTTATTTTTATCAGATCTGATATATTGTTTAAAGCTGAACATATTAATATAATAAGCATACAAGCAACAAATAAGTAATGATTAATCCATAGAAGTTGATTATTCATACAAAAAATAAAAGCCGATACATACAAAATTAAATTAATTAAAGCAAAACGGACATATTTATTTTTAATATTTAATATCGCACCAATTAAGGCAAGAATAAAATATACAATGCCTATAATTTCAAAAAATATTATTTTCCATTGATCAACCGAAAAAGAATAAATTTCTCTTTCGTTTCCTTCTTTTACAAAAATATTACTTACATAACCGAATTGAAGCAGATATGCAAGCCCTGCAGTAATAATTGCAATTATTACAATATTTTTTAAAGTAAAAATATTAACAATAAAAAATTGTTTTATATTAAAAGGTTTTTTAAGAGATTGAATAAAATTATCCAAAATGACAGAAGCAAGAAATACGACAATAACAACTGAATACCATCTTCTCATAAGAAAAGATAAATACAAAATAACTGCTGTTAATATAATGTATTTTAAAGGAGTATTTTTATTACATCCGAATTTAAAGTACAAACAGAAAGCACCTAAAACAGGAACCATTCCGCAAATATCAGGGATCCCCGATAAACTTGCCATCCATAATGGCGGAAATAAAAAGATTACGGAAAATATCATCAAATAATAAATTATTTCATTGGTCTTAGGTTTTAATATATATGTATTTATAATTTTATACAGTAAAACCATACATGGAAGCATAAATATAAGGTTTACGGCTATTATAAACCCCGTTCTGCTTTCCTTAAAAATAAAAAAGAACGGGAAAAGAAATGCTGTTAAAAATGGATTTCTATTTAAATTATAAATTTCATAACACATATTATGTATGAATGTATTAAAATCAGAAATAAAGAGTTTTGCATAATCATAATAAAACAGGTTGTATTCAATAAAATCACAGCGGTATAATATTGTTTCTTTGCCAATGTGATAAGAAGTAAAAACATAAATAAAAACAATAAATAATAATAATAAAATTAATTTAAAAATTTTATTCAAAATTTGCTCCTTTTCAACAGTTTATAATTTTATATGATTTAGAACAAGAATTGTAAAATTTGTTTAAAAAGATTGATTATGCTATAATTCAAACAAAGAAAGGGAAACATAAAAAATGCCGACATTCGTAAAAGCAAGCCATTTATTAGTAAAAACAGAAGAAGAAGCCTTAAAACTTAAAGAACAAATCAAAGACGGCAAAGATTTTGCAAAGGCAGCAAAAGAAGTATCTTTATGTCCGTCGGGGCAAAATGGCGGTGACTTAGGATATTTTACAAAAGGTCAAATGGTTAAAGAATTTGAAGATGCCGCTTTTTCTATGGAAGTAGGAGAAGTATCAAACCCCATTAAAACTCAATTCGGTTATCATTTAATTTACTTAACAGATAAAAAAGACTAATGAATACGGAATTAATAGAACATATAAAAGAATTTCTGAATAAAAACGATTTAGACGGTTTAATAATAAATTCAACTAATGAATTTTTATTGGAATATAATATGCTGAATCAAAATGCAAGATATTTTCTGACTGATTTTACGGGTTCAACGGGCGATGTATTATTTACAAAAGATAAAATTTATCTGTTTGTTGACACAAGATACCATGAGCAGGCCGATAATGAAGTTAACCATGATTTTATTGAAGTAGTTAAACTTCCTTTAAATAAATCGTATCTTACGGCATTAACAGAATTAATTCCCTCATATTTTAAACTTGGAATTAATTCAAAAAAAACTTCTAAAAAATTTTATGATGCACTTATAAAAAATCTGCAAAGTAAAAATTCATCAATAAAACTTATAAATACGGATGTTGTATTAAACTTTACGGGAAGCAATAATCAGGTTAACTACAATGTTTTTAAAATAGATGAAGATATAACAGGCGAAAGTGCAGATAAGAAGTTTGAGAGAATAAAAGAATATGCGGGAGAAAAATTTAATATACTTACTAACTGCTTAGAAGATATTGCATACTTAACAAACCTGCGCTCTTATGATTTTGACTATACTTCAATATTTCCTGCAAAAGCTATAATTAATGAAAACGGTGCAAGAATATATTCTGACTGCAATCTGCCTTATATTGGGGCTTTTTATACAGTAAAACCTTTAAACGACTTTGAATCTGATTTAAAAGAAATAAATAATGAAACCCTATTTATCGATGAAAATCAATTAACCATATATGATTATAAACTTATAAATCAAACAAATAAGATTTTACCAAGCCGTCTGAATTTACTAAAAACAGTCAAAAACGAACAAGAAATTAATCACTTAAAAGAGTGTTTTAAAAGATCCGATGAAGCATTAAAAATCATTTATGAAATGATAAATTCGGATAAAATATACTCTGAATATGACTACTATGAAGCACTGATAAAATCAATGAAAGATAACGGGGCTAAATCATTAAGTTTTAAACCGATAGTAGCAGCAGGCTCAAACAGTTCAATAGTTCATTACACAATGCCCTCTAAAGAAAAACTTGTACAAGACGGTGACTTTCTGCTTGTAGATTTTGGCGGGTACTATGAAGGCGGTTATGCAACAGATACAACAAGAACTTTTATAAAAGGCGAACCGGCAGAAGACCAGAAAAAAGCATATACCGCAGTTTTGAAAGCATTCTTTAATGCGTACTACAATAAATATCAAAAAAAATCGTCTTATTTTAATATAGATAAAATTGCAAGAGATACAATAAATAAAACAGTTACGGAAGATTATAAATTCTCTCACTCAACAGGGCATGGTGTAGGGATATCCGTACATGAAAATCCGCCAAGAGTTTCATCTTCTGATGCAGGAAAAACTAAAATAATCGAAAATACCGTTTTTTCAATAGAACCCGGAGTATATAAAGAAGGCTGGGGCGGTATAAGGCTTGAAAATACAGTTTATGCAACTTATGAAGATGATAAAATTATTATGAATTCATTTTCTCATTTCCCGTTTGAAATAAAACTTGTTGATTTATCACTAATGAATGACTACGAAAAATACTATTATATGAAATGGCAGGCTTCTTCGTGTCTGCAATAAATACAATTTCCAATAATAAAATAAAGGAAATAACAAAGCTTCATCTGAAAAAATACAGAGATGAAACGGGATTATTCATAGTTGAAGGGCTTAAAGCCGTTGAAGAACTCATTAATGAAAAAATTGAAATAATAAATATATATGCACTTAAAGACACTGATATTTCAAAAATTAATTTTCCCGTAACCATAATTGATGAGAATATTATAAAAAAAATTTCAACAACAAATTCACCGTGCGAAATCCTTACTGTTGCAAAGCAGAAAAAATACTCTGTTGAAGAACTCAAAAACAAAAATAAATTAATACTTCTGGATTCAATATCAGACCCGGGGAATTTAGGTACAATTATAAGAAGTTCTTCTGCCTTTGGGGTTGAAGGGTTAATTTTATTCGGCAATTCGACGGAACTATATTCTCCCAAGGTAATCCGTTCAACTGCAGGTAATTTTTTTAAAGTACCTGTCGTTGAAATAAAAGATTTAAACACTTTAAAACAATTATCAAAAGGCTATACATTAATAGGTACAACTCTTTCTAAAGAAAATAATATTACTTTTGAAGAATGCAAAAAGCTTAATAAATATATTATAATGTTCGGCTCTGAAGCAAAAGGACTGTCTAAGGGATTATCAATTTTAGCAGATAAAAACATCAAGTTAAATATGAAAAACAATGTAGAGTCTTTAAACCTTGCAGTATGTGCTTCAATAATACTTTATGAATTATTTAATAAATAATTCTTTGTAATATTTCTTAAAGAAAATAAAACAATCACTAAAGTTTTTTATAAATCTGCCGATAAAATCCTTGTTAGCATTATTGGAGAGTATAACATGGATTACACTTTAAACGAAGAACCAATTGATGTAGAAATTAAAAAACTGTTAGACAACATTGAAAACATTAAATCATGTGTTGATTTATATGATGTTTTTGTGGAAGAAACATTAAAAAAATAATTTAAAAGGTTAGTTCAAACTTTACGAAAATAGGAATATGGTATTTAGCATTTTTTTGCTATATTTAATAATGTAGTTTACATTATGAGAGCAAAATTATGTTAAAAGAGTATTTTTTAGAACAAGTTAACAAAGCAATAAAAGAGTTAACCCAAAAGGGATTGCTTGGTTCTATGAGCCAAAATGATGAATATTCGCTTCAAACAGATGTTCCAAAAAATACTCAATTCGGAGATTTTGCGGTAAATGTATCATCACTTGCAAGATATGCAAAGCTGGCACCCGCAAAAATAGCGGAAATTATTTCGGAAAATATTACTCCTGACGGCTTTGATATTAATATAGCCGCAGGATTTATTAATTTTAAACTGCATAATAATATGCTTAACGGGATTTTAAGCGAAATCCTTGAAAAAAAAGAAGATTATGCAAAAAATGATTTCGGAAAAGGCGAAAAGGTAATACTTGAGTATGTAAGCGCAAACCCGACAGGTCCGTTTCATATCGGGCATGGCAGATGGGCTGCAATGGGAAGCGCCTTAGCTAATGTTATGAAATATTCAGGTTATGA
>CANQAL010000027.1 GCA_947589255.1 Candidatus Gastranaerophilales bacterium
AAAAAGGAATAACACTGTAGATGGCAAAATATAAATCAAAACATGGCTATGAAGGCTTATTAATAGTAATAGAAGGTACAGACGGTTCAGGCAAATCCACCCAAATTGAAAAATTAAAAAGGTGGATAGAAGACCAATCCTACGGTGTTATGGTTAGCGAATGGAAAACGTCAAAGTTCATAGCGGATGCCATTAATGATGCAAAAGACAGAAATCTTTTAAATGCAACGACATTCAGTTTATTGTATGCTGCAGATTTTGCAGACAGACTTGAACAGGTAATAATACCCGCATTAAAAGCAGGGTTTGTAGTCATTTTGGACAGATATGTATATACCGCATATGCTCGTGATGTAGTAAGAGGGCATAATATAGAGTGGCTTAAAAACCTTTATGATTATGCGCCCGAACCTGATATGGTATTTTATCTCGATGTGCCGGTTGAAATATTATTAAAAAGAATTATAGGCACAACAGGGCTTGATTATTGGGAGTCAGGAAGAGATATAGGTCTAAGTACCGATTTTTATAAAAGTTTTCAAATTTATCAGGGTAAATGTCTTGATGAATATCACAAAATGATAAAAGAGTACGGATTTATATCAATCGACGGAACTTTAAGCATAAAAGATATACATAAAAAAATAATATCAGAGGTTAAAAATATTTTAGAAGTTTGAAAAACTTCAAATTTTGAATTTTTTTAAAAAAAAGTTTATAATTAAATAATATGAAAAAGTTAAATAATTCTAATTTTTCATTAATAGAAGATATAATTAAAGATATTGACTTTAATTATGATAAAAATAATGAAGAAAAAATTGAGTTATTAAGCAAATATTGGAAAGAAAGTATAGGAGAAAAAATTTGTAATTTATCAAAAGTATATGAATTTACAACAAACAATGTTTTAAAAATAATATGTTCGGATTCATACACGGCAAATGAGTTATATTACGTAAAAGAAAAATTAATTAATATAATGAATGAAAAAATAAAAAATATGGGAATTAAAATAAAAGATATAAAATTTGATTATAAAAAATGGAAAGAAAGAGCTTATGACTAAAAAGGTAAAAGGATTTTCACTCGCAGAGTTATTAATTGCATTGTTAATAATCAGTTTAGTATTATCAGCAGCAATACCGACACTAACAAAAAAGAGTGCAAAGAGCAGTGAGAAAATATGGCGCTGGGCAAATCAAAATAACAGTATATATGCAGCAGTCGGTGGTAATCAATCAGTATTAATCGGGGCGGAACAAAAGGCATTTGAAAGGAATCTAAGCAAAGCCCAAATATTGCAAAATATCTTTGCTGATAGTGAAGTACAATCAATGATTACTAATAATGCATTGACAAACATTTCTAACAGATTTACACCTGACGGTGATAAGTTAGTACTATATAAACAATCAATACTTGATGGAGAGCGTCAAGATAATTTAATTAACTCGCATATATCATTTTACAATTTAGAGCAAGAAGGAGGAGGTGCAGCTGTAAATAGTATTCATTATGCGGGTAGAATAGCAGCAGATGCACATAATTTGGCATTTGGAATAGGTTCATTGCAAAATTCAGTAGCTATTAAAACTAAAATAACCGATTTAAACCAAAATTATTTTGGATACAATACAGCAATAGGGCATTATGCTTCATTTGCAAACTCAATGGGACAATATAATACGGCTGTAGGCGAAAAAGCATTAACTCTTAACACCAATACAAATTTTAATACAGCAGTAGGTTATCATTCATTATACACACTATCAACAGCCGCAATAAGTAAACATTCCGGTCAAAACAGCGGAGTTGGAGCATTTTCTCTGCAAGGATTAAAAGACGGTTCTGATAATACCGCAGTTGGATATATGGCACTTGGTGCACCTACACC
This sequence comes from Candidatus Gastranaerophilales bacterium, assembly GCA_947589255.1. Classification (GTDB taxonomy): domain Bacteria; phylum Cyanobacteriota; class Vampirovibrionia; order Gastranaerophilales; family Gastranaerophilaceae; genus Avigastranaerophilus. Next base: position 1,898 of record CANQAL010000027.1, read on the forward strand.
ATTGGGTGCCCCTCCTGTATTTTATAATGGTTCAGGTAATACTGCTATAGGTTCAGGGGCATGCCAATCTATACAAGGAAGTAGAAATATATGTATCGGATATCAGGCAGGTGCAAAAAATACATTAACAAGTATGAACAATAAATTCTTCTTAGGTAACGGTACTATTCCTTTAATGACAGGTAATATGCTAGCAGATACCAATGCATCCGGGGGTAATGACTTTTTATTTAACAGGTATAAAAATCTTAATATAAATGCAGATTTATTCCAGGTAAATAACGGAAATTCAAACAGTCCTGCATTCATAATTAATACTACAGATAACAGAAATAATAAATTTTACTTTATCGCAGATGGAAATCTCGGACAAAGCGGAGCAGTAGTTACAAATGGTGCAGTATTTTCAATAAGCGAAACAGGGAACGGAGAAATTCTGCTTGATTCGCATGATAACGGTATAAACGGCGGTAATGCAAGAAACATTGTATTTAGTAATAAATTATTTTTTGGATTTCCACCGGGACAAAAAGAATATGAAAAAGTATCCATTGCAGGACTTGGAAATAAAGTTGGTATAAGCATTGTCGGATCAGGTATTGACCTTATGGGTAATGTTAATGCAAATGATGCTGTTTCTATAGAAAAAAATTCACCTAATGCTCCCAGCAAGAACAGATTTAGTGTAAAAACATACGGTCAAAATAATGATGCCTTTGTTATAGATGTTGAATCAAACAGTGATACAATGATATCAACACCTGCTAAAGATCGTATGTATTTCTATAATAAGGATAATTTTATAGCAAAAGATGCAATTAAATTTAAATTAATCAAAGCTACACAAAATATAGATGTTGCTTCAGGTGCAACTTTAACTCTACAAGGTTTAACCACTTCTTCCAAAGATGTAGCAATTAATATTAATAGTATATGGGATGCAATAAAAAATCTAAGATATCCTTCTTCAGATATCAGATTAAAGGAAAACATATCCGATAATACGGCAGGATTAAAAGAAATTAATTCATTAGAAGTTAAAAATTATACATTTAAAGAAGATAAAGAAAAAACACCGCACGTAGGTGTAATAGCTCAGCAGCTTCAAAAAGTATTTCCTAATGCCGTTATAAAAGGTGATGATGGCTACTTAAAAATAAGACAGGAAGACATTTTCTACGCAATGGTAAATTCTATCAAAGAACTGTTTGCTAAAATTCAGGATTTAACCGCAAAAATAACCGGGCTGGATAAGAGAATAACCGAACTTGAAAAAGAAAATGCTCAGCTCAAAAAACAAAATGAAGAATTTGAAAAACGTCTTTCAAAACTTGAAAAAGCTTCAAAATAAATAAAGTAAAAATCCCGCTAAACCAAGCGGGATTTTTTATTGTATAATTTCGTTATGAGATTAGATAAATTTTTAAAAGTTTCAAGATTAATAAAAAGAAGAACTGTTGCAAATAAGGTATCAGATCAAGGCAGGATATATGTAAACGGGATACTTGCAAAACCTGCAAAACAATTAAAGGAAGGGGATATTATAACAATAGTTCAAGCGCAGAAAGAATATAAAGTAAAGGTTATAAAAATTCCCGTAAATAATATTTCTGTGCAGGAGGCATCCACTCTTTATGAAGAAATAAATTAATCATCCAATTTAATTCTGGATAATTTAAGTATTTCTTTAAAATCAGCATGTTTATCGCTTAATTCCTGGAACGTGCCCACATCAACAAGCCTGCCTTCATTTAAATAAATAATCCTGTCGCAATTAACCAATGTAGAAAGCCTATGGGCAATAGCAATAATAGTTTTACTTCCTTTAATATTAGAAATGACTTCGGTTAATTTATTTTCAATTTTAACATCGAGGTTAGAAGTAGCTTCATCTAAGAGAATTATCTCGGGATTTCTATATAAAGCCCGTGCGATACCTATTCTTTGCAATTGACCGCCTGAAAGTCCGGTACCGTCTTGCTTAAGTTCAATTTCAAGCCCGTTTTCCGTTTGTTTTAGCTGTTCAAATAATTGAGATATTTTTAATACTTCATCAACCCGTTCTTTATCAATATCTTTTCTTTCAACACCCCAGGCAACATTTGAATAAATATCACCTTCAATAGTAGTAATTTTTTGAGGAACATACCCTATAATATTTCTAAATGTTCTGATGTTATCTTCCGTTAAAAGAACATTATCAACATAAATTTCGCCTTTATAAGCTAAAAGTCCAAGCAGACAATCAACGAAAGTAGTTTTACCCGCTCCGGAAAGTCCCACAATTCCAATGAATTCACCTTTTTTAATTTCAAGGCTTATGCCCTCAATAACATTTGATTTTTTATCATATGAATAAGATAAATCATTAACCGTTATTTGATTGTTAAACTCCATTCTTTCCATACTGTCAGGATTTTTAGGATATTCATATTTAATATATTCTTCATAAAGTTTTAATAGTTGATCCATTTTAACGGTATTAATGTTAATATAGTTCAAATATACCTGATTTTTATAAATTTGAGGAACGACCCTGTATATAGCGATTGCGACTACACCGAAAGAAACTAAAATGTTAGAGGGGTTTTCGCCGTATTTATTTAAAATTCCCAAACATAATATAGTCATTGTCATAATAAATATAATTTCAATAATATATTGAGGGATTAAAGGGATTAAAGTTAATTTTTCTTTATAAGGAATAATTTTTTTTGAAATATTTGAGAAGAAATCAAAAAAGAATTTTTGACAGCCGTTAATTTTAATATCTTTAAGCTGTTTTAGACTATTCATAACAGACTCATAAGGACCTTGTGTCAATTTGATTCTTTTTATGGATAAATCTTCAGAAATTCTTCTAAAGATTTCTCCTTGACACAGACCGGCAGTTGTAAAGAATAGTATTGCAGCGATTGTAAACATCGGCAAAAGAAATATTAATACCGAAAATATAAGGATAATTACGATGGTATTTGAAACAAGCCCAATCATTTTAAACACATAAAAAGTCATTACACTATCAACATTATCATTAATCCTTTGAATAATATTACTGTTGCCTCTAACTATGTCCGATTCATAAGGGGAATAAAGAACAAATTTAATCATTTTTTCTTTAACTTCAAGTCCCCATTGGCTTATCATTTTATTTTGCCAATATGTAATTAAGATACTGTAAAGATTTTTAATAATTATTACACCGGCAATTAGAGAGCCGAAGAATAAAATCATACCCGGAACGGAATTTATATGTAACAGTTCATGGAAATACCCGGCTAAAGGATTATAAACAACTCTTCCGGGGTTAACCATAATCATAATAAAGGGAAATACAAGAACAATACTCAAAAATTCAAGCAGACTGCTCATAAAAGCCATAAATAGAATATTTAATAATTTAAGTTTATAACCTTTTCCAAAATACTTAATAAACCTGTTAAATCGACTAAAAAACATAATATTTCCCTCTCAAGAAAATTATATCATAAAGAAATCATATAAATTTTTTTACGTAAATATTTTCATCATTTTTAAGTAAATCGGAAACAATAATAAAATTTTGGTTTTTCAGGGAAAATATTTTAGCGGTTTTAGCTGTTTTTTCTCTGATTGTATAATCCGAAGATTTAGCTGTTTTTTTAAGGATTTCAATAAGTTCATGCCCCGGTGTTATTTTATCGGATATACTTATGATTGCTTCTAAATTCCAATACAGGCTGAAATTTTTTTTATTTTGGATATAGGAGCGGTTTTTTGATTCATTATCAATATTTTCAAGAAGATTATTTATGATATTGATTAATGATTTATAAATATATTCACTGTTTTGAACGTATTTCAAAATTTGAACGGCATTTCTTGAAACGGAAGGATTAATATCGGCCACTGCCGAAATAAAGGAATTAATAATATTTTCGGACTGAAAAAAGCCGTTATAATCGGGGTTTAAAATAAAATCCAAAATTTTATAAGAGGAAGTTTCTCTGACAGGGCCTGAGTGAAGGGTTAGATTACTAACAAGTACATCGGCTTCCGATTGATTATATAAATAATTCAAATTTAAAATACATAATTGCTTTTTAACATCATCGTCAGAAGAAAGCACATTAATAATTTCCTCGTGAGAAAAGTCGGTATCACAATATTCAAGTGCTTTTGAAAGAGTTTTCATATTATTTTCATATAAATTATTCATAGCAATAAATATAGCATAATCGGAGGATAAAATTGAACAAAAAAAAGTATAAATTAAAAAAAACGAGAGGGAATATAAAATGAATGAAATAGTAAATTTTGTAAAAGAGATATTAATGCTTGAGTCATCACAGAAAATGCCTGTAGGGTTATGTGCTTTTGAAAATGACGGAGAAGAAAAGCCGAAAAGGGAAATAAAGCAGAAAAGAAAAACCGAAATGCGATTATCTGAATTAATGGACAGATAAAAATAATTTTAATGCTTGCTAAGTAAAAAAGCTTGTCATATAATAATTTGCGTAGGTTACAGATATGGAGTTTTCATGATGAATTTTGCAAATATGTTAAAGCAGGCTCAACAAATGCAGGCAAAACTGCAGACCATTCAAAAAGATTTGGCAAATGTAGAGATAACGGCTCAGGCAGGAGATGGTGCAGTAACTGTTATATGCGACGGACACGGTAAATTTAAATCAATTAAATTAACAAAAGAGGCAATAAATGCCGAAAATCCTTCAGCAGTAGATAATGAAACAATAGAAATGCTTGAAGATTTAATCACAACGGCAATGAACCAAGCTACAAAAGAAGCTGCGGAAAAAATGCAAAATAAAATGAAAGGGGTAGTCCCCGCAGGCATAAATATTCCCGGATTATTCTAATGGAATATACAAAGCCTTTAGCGCAGTTAATAGAATTTTTTCAAAAGTTTCCGGGTGTCGGCCCAAAGTCGGCGCAAAGGATGGCATTTCATTTATTAAAAATGCCGCTGAGCGAGGTGCAAAAATTTTCGCAGGTGCTTGTAAATGCGAAAGAAAACATTCATTACTGCAGTATATGTTATAATATGTCGGCATCAGACCCTTGCGAGATATGCACGGATGACAGGCGGGATAAGTCGGTAATATGCGTTGTTGCAGAAACAAAAGACTTAATTGCGATTGAAAAGACCCGTGAATATAACGGATTATACCATGTGCTTCAAGGTACATTATCGCCGTTAGACGGCATAGGGGTTGAGGATATAAGGATAAAAGAACTTATAACAAGAGCTGCCGATGAAAACATAAAAGAGATAATATTAGCATTAAGTCCCTCGGTGGAAGGCGAAGCTACAGGTTTATACATTGCAAAATTGTTAAAACCGTTTAAAATAAAAATATCAAGAATTGCATTTGGTATTCCGATTGGTTCAGACCTCGAATATGCGGATGAAATTACACTGGCGAAGGCTATTGAAGGACGAAGGACTATAGATTAAGGAGAAATTATGAGTCAAATTACGATAAGATCTGACAGAGATACGGATTATACTTTTACATATAAAGGGGAAGATGTAACATTAAACGCAAGAAGTGTAATAAGTATAGCAAACGGACTTCAAGATGTTATTCTGCCAACTTGCAAAATGAAGATAGCCAATAACTTAATTGTTATAAAAGAATAATTACAGTCTTAACAAAGTATCGGTATCAAAAAACATTAACTGCGTTGTATTAAAGCCCAGTTTAATTTGCTGATCAAATTTATAGTCAATATTTAATAAAGCGCTTGAGGAAGTTTCGTTTGCACTAAAGTAAACGAGAACGGAGCTTCCCAGAATTTCCGATATTTCAACGGGGGCAGTAAAATTAAAATTAGGATTAGCGCAATTAAACATTTCAGGTCTGATTCCTAAAAGTACATTTTTTCTTTGAGCGATTTTTTGTTTTTGTTCCTCATCAAGTTCAAATATAGCACCGTTTACGGATATTTTCCCGTCTTGAATTTCAGCGGGGATAAAGTTCATGGAAGGCGAACCTAAAAAACCGCCCACAAACTTATTTACAGGATTATTGTATACTTCAACTGGTGCGCCGATTTGCTGAATAACACCTTCATCAATAACGGCAATTCTATCTCCCATTGTCAGGGCTTCAGTTTGGTCATGTGTTACATAAATAAACGTTGTTTCAAGCTTTTTATGCAGTTTTTTAATCTCCGAGCGCATTTGAACTCTTAATTTTGCATCCAGATTAGATAACGGTTCATCCATAAGAAAGACTTTCGGTTTTCTTACAATAGCCCTGCCAAGAGCCACTCTTTGCCTTTGTCCGCCCGATAACTGTTTGGGTTTACGGTCAAGAAGGTCTGTAAGATTAAGAATTTGAGCTGCTTCTTTTACTTTCTCATCAATATCTTTTTTAGACATTTTGCGCATTTTTAAGGGGAATGCCATATTTTCATAGACACTCATATGCGGATATAATGCGTAATTTTGGAATACAAAAGCGATATCCCTATCTTTAGGATGTACATTATTAACGCATTTGCCGTCAATAAAGATTTCGCCTTTTGTAATATCTTCAAGTCCGGCAATCATTCTTAAAAGAGTTGATTTTCCGCAGCCTGATGAACCGACCAATACTAAAAACTCTTTATCTTTAACGGTCAAATTGACATTATTAATTATAACTTTTTTATCATATATTTTAACGGCATTTTTTAATTCAACTTGAGCCATATTACTCCGCCTGATTGGTTTCTATTAAATTTTTTTCAACAGGAATAATAAATTCAAGAGAAACCTGATTTGCCCCTTGATTATTAACCCAGATTTCACCTTTTAATTTATTAATATATTTTTTGGAGCTTCCGAGCAATAAACTTTGAAGCATAAACTTTTTGGAATTTTTTTCGACCTGAACATAAGGGTCAAAAATGTCAGGCGAGTTATATAAAGCCGAATCCACCCCTTTTAAAATAACTTCGCAAAGCAGATACGATTTTTCGCCCGTTTCGCTATTTACCTCAAAGCCTTTAGATAAGAGATATTCAGGGATAGGGTTTGAAACATTAATATGAATTGCGCCTGTTTCAATAGCGGAAATCCCCTGTTCAATAAGGTTAGCTATAATCATTTTAACTGCTTCCTTATCGGAATAGCAGTTTTGTTTGGATAAATCAGCGGTATTAGTTGTTATTGCGATATCTCTGCCCTTTATTTTAACCAATGCTTCATTAACGACAACACTTAAAAGAGCCGCAACATCAAAGTTTTTATAATCAAACTTATATAAATCAGATTCAACAACAGATAATTCAATTAATTTATCCAAAATCAAAAGCAGTTCGGAGGAATTAGAATTCATAATTTGAAGGTATTTAAGCTGTTTATCGTTTACATCTCCGCTCAAGCCTTCAAGCATAGCCTGCGAGAACCCGACAACGGAATGCAAAGGCGATCTTAAATAATTTGACATTTTAGAGAGCAGAACATTTTTAGTATGATTAAGGATTTTCTGCTCCTGTCTTTCCGTTATCAATTCATCAAGCAGGGAATGGTCTTGAGTATTATCTATAATAGTTAAAATATATCTTTTCTTTTTTCCTGATGAAACATCAACAATTTTAACATCGGTAATTTTAGTATTTTGTTCTTCGGTAACTATTTTTAAAATTTGTTTAATTTCTTCATCACCGTTCCTTATAATGTTATCGGAATTGGTAATAAAATAGTCATTAATATTTTTTCCTCTAAGCTTTTTAGTTTCAAAAAGCTTAAAAGCGCTTTTATTTGCGTAATAGATTTTGCCTGTTTCATCCATAACAATGACGGCTTCAGGCAAGAAGGCAAGCACATTAAATTGTTTTCCGAGCAAAAGACTAAATATATTCATGAAAAAATCCCTTATATTCCACAGTGATTATTCTAGCATATTATAAGGGATTTTAACAGAAAAAAATTATATTAAGTAATCTTTTAGGTGATTAACGGCATCGGAGGCTCTTAATTTTTTAAGAGCAATACATTCAATCTGCCTGATTCTTTCTTTTGAAAATCCCATTTCTTTTCCGAGTTCTTCAAGTGTTTTAGGTTTAGAATCATCAAGTCCGAATCTTTTAATAATAATTTTTCTCTCTTTCGGGGTTAATTGTTTAAGAACATTATTAATATGATTTTTCAACATGGAAGCCTGAGTTTTAATATCGGGGGATATGTAGTTATCGTCAGCAATATAGTCTTCAAGGCAGAGGTTATCTGCAATGGGAGTATCAAGGCTCATAGGCTCAAGTTTAATGGTATTAAGCGCCATTTCGACCTGTTTTACGGGGAGTTTTGTTTTTTCTGCGATATCATCAACCGAGGGTTCTTTGCCCGTAGAATAGTTAAGTTCAAAAACTGCTTTTTTTACCAATCTGATTTTATCAATCATATGAACGGGCACTCTTATGACTTTAGAGTTATTAGCAATAGCCCTAACAATGGTCTGCCTTATCCACCAGGTGGCATAAGTGGAAAACTTAAAGCCTTTAGAGTAATCAAACCTGTTAGCCGCTTTAATTAAGCCCAAAGAGCCTTCCTGAACCAAATCCATAAATAAAACACCCTGTCCCGTATATTTTTTTGCTATACTTACAACCAGTCTTAAATTAGCCTGAATAAGTTTTTTCTTAGCTTTAAGCATAACAGGCTCATCCCCTTCAAGGATATCCTTCCCCAATTCTTCTTCTTCCGTTCGCTTTAATAATTTAGTCTTTCCGATATCTTTTAAATACATTTGCAGGATATCGTCTTTAAAAACAACATTATTAAAAGTTACAATTTCTTCCTCGTCCTCCTCGTTTTCTGAGGGAAAAAACAAATCCTCATCAAGACACAATTCATCAATATATTGAATACTCATAAAAAAAGTCCTCACTCTCTTAGTTATGAGAATTGACGGCGAAACAGGATGCAAGTTCCATTCAATTTAAAAGAAATCAATCATTTTTTTATCTTCACCGAAATCAAGATTTAACTCTTTAGCTAAAGGCAGATTCATAAAAACTCTGTTACTCAAACGGAAAAATTTAGGATAAATTTTAAAATTACACTTGTCCGCAAGTTCAGCAGAAAGCTGTTTTTTTTCTTTATCATAAATTTGAGAAAAATTAAGACCTAAAGATGCGCAAAAGGGGAAGGCAGGTTTTCCTTTTGCATCTTCCGTAAGCACACCAAAAGCCCTGCATACGAAAGGTCGGTATTGATATATCGAACATTTTTCATCAAGTAAAAACGGACAGATATAATTTTCTCGGTCACTTTTTTTAGCTTTTTGAATATTTTTTTGAATTATGGATTTTATTTCATCAGATAATTTTTGATAACCTGACATTAAATAATCAAATTCAAGCCTGCTCATGGGGTAATCGCCTCTTTTACAGCAATAGGAGCATCCTTCTTTACAAAAAAGGTATTCTTTTTGGTAGTCAAAAATTTTTTTTAAATCTTCATCGACACTTTTTAAAAATTTAACATAATTTTCCATAAAAGATATTAAACATGCTCAGCTTTTTTATCCGCTTTAATTACATGAATATTTCTTGTTTCAGATAACATCTGCCTTGCAGCTGCAAGCTTTTCCTTATTTTCCTTGCTTATTGAGCCTGAAGCAATTAATCTGTCCACAAAATTATTATTAAGTTTAACGGCTTTATGCAAAGCACCGATTTCCTCTAATACATCTTTTATTTCAACAAAATCATAAGCATAACTTTGTTTTGATTGATAGATAAGAGTTTCCCCGTTAGGAGAATGAATATCCTCACCGCCTTTTTCAAAATAAAGCCTGAAAATCGACTTTAAATCCTGCATTTCGGACTGCATAATCTGCACAGCCTGCTGAATTCTTAAATATCTTTCAAAAAGATAATCAACATTATCAAGCTGTTGAATTTGCCAAGAATATTTCTTCTCATAAAGCTTCTTTAACTCCGGATATGCCTTCGCTAGTCCTTCAGTATCCGCCATTGCACGATGACGGGTTGAAAATTCAACATTAAATTTAATCATTAAGCTTTCAAGTCCGCAAGATTCAAGCTCGGGATAAATTTCTTTAAACATCATTTGAGAATCTATTCTGGCATTGGTAATAGGTTTACCCGTCTGCCTTAAACTTGCTTCATTTATAAAGGAATAATCAAAAATCGCATTATGAGCAACAATCGGATAATCACCTATAAAATCCAAAATCATCGGCATGACTTCAGCTTCCGTCGGGGCATCTTTTACCATATCTTCCGTAATCCCGTGAACTGCTATACTTGATTTCCTTATATGCTGTTCGGGATTAATTAATGTCTCAAATCTATCCTTCATTTTGCCGTTTTCTAACCTGATAGCGGCAAATTCCACCATTTTTTCTTTTGTATAGTCTAAACCAGTTGTCTCAACATCCAAAACTATTTCAATACATTTTCTCTTTGGCACTGCCTCAAATCTCCCTATAAATAAATAATATCATAAAGTTTTTATACGGGCAAAAATGTCTTAAAAAATAACCACATGACTAAGTTTATATAATACTTGTTTTATTAATATATCGGTAGTAACATAATAAAAGAATATATATAAACGGATTTGTTATATGGGAAGAATAGTTTTAAACAGAGATAGGTGTAAAGCATGCTACTTATGCACGGATGCATGTCCGAAGAAAGTATTAGAACCTGATACAACAGTTAATAAATTGGGATACTACCCCGTAAAAGTAAGTAATGAAAAAGAATGTATCGGGTGTGCAATGTGTGCAAAAGTTTGTCCTGATATAGCTATTGAAAAGGTGTACAGATGAATAACAAAAAACAACTTTTAAAAGGCAATTATGCCATAGCACAAGCAGCTGTAGAAGCCGGATGTCAAAGTTATTTCGGCTATCCGATTACTCCGCAGAGCGAAATAGGAGAATATTTAAGTACTAAAATGCCTGAACTCGGCAGAGCATACGTTGCGGCAGAAAGTGAAGTTGCAGCTATTAATATGGTATTAGGAGCAGGTTCTACGGGTGTTAAAGCCATGACATCTTCATCATCATGCGCAGTAGCTCTTATGCAGGAAGGTTTATCTTTCATTGCAGGTGACGAAATACCTTGTGTGCTGGTAAGTGTTATGAGAGGAGGCCCGGGGCTCGGTTACATCTACCCTTCTCAAGGTGATTATTATCAGGCTACAAAAGGTGGAGGCAACGGCGATTATAAAATTGTTACTTTCGCTCCTTCAAGTGTTCAGGAATGTATTGATTTGACTTATAAATGCTTCCATGTATCTCAAAAATACAGAACTCCCGTATGCCTTTTAGCTGACGGTATGATAGGTCAGACAATGGAACCCGCTGTTATCGGTCATTATCCTTATGATGAAATCGACCAATCGGATTGGGCTTTAGACGGTGCTAAAGACAGAAAACCCAGATTTATTGCCTCCATTGAAAGAGAACAGGAAACTTTAAGAAAAAGAGTTGTTAAAATATTTGAAAAGTATAACAAAATCTTAGAAAATGAAAATATATTTGAAAAATACGAAACGGAAGGCGCTAAACTTGTTATAACCGCTTTCGGAAGTATCGCAAGAATAGCAAAGGCTGCCGTTAAAATGGCAAGAAAAAACGGCTTAAAAGTAGGTTTATTCAGACCTATTCTCGTAAATCCGTTCCCTGAAAAAATTGTAGCTGAAATAGCTCAAAAAGTTGACGGAATACTTGATATTGAATTAAACTGCGGTCAAATGCTTCAGGATATTAAAGCCAGCATAGCAGGAGTTGCAAGCATTCCCGTTAAATTCTACGGCAGGCCCGCAGGTGTTATGATGACCGTTGAAGAAATCTATAAACAAATAGAAAATGTATATAAAGAAATAGTAGAGAAAAAATATGGAACAGCTTGTATATAAAAAACCTGATTCAATAAAAGATGATTTTAAAATATCCTTCTGTCCGGGATGTGACCACGGGATTGCCGTTAAACTTGTGGCAGAAGTCTTGGATGAACTTAATGTCAGGGAAAAAACAATCGGAATTGCTTCTGTCGGATGCAGTGTTTTTTCATACGACTTTTTTAATGTTGATATTGTAGAAGCTCCGCATGGCCGTTCAATGGCTGTTGCAACGGGTGTTAAAAGGTCAAAACCCGATAAAGTTGTATTTACATATCAAGGCGACGGAGATTTAGCTTCTATCGGTATCGGAGAAACAATCCACGCAATGACAAGAGGCGAAAAAGTTACTGCTATTTGTATAAATAATACCACATACGGTATGACGGGCGGACAAGCAGGCCCTACAACATTAATAGGGCAGGTAACCACCACTACTACTAAAGGAAGAAACCCTGAAATAGCAGGATATCCCATAAAAATATGCGAAGTCTTAAAAGAGTTAGACGGAACGGCTTTTGTTGCAAGAGTTAGTGTTGACAGCCCCGCCGCTATTACAAATGCAAAAAAATGTATTAAAAAAGCATTTGAAGCACAATTAAAAGGCTTGGGGACAGGGTTTGTAGAAATACTCGCCACATGCCCGACAAACTGGAAAATGACACCACAGCAAGCCCACGAAAGAGTTAGAGGGGAAATGTCTGAAGTGTTTAAACCGGGGATATATAAAGATAGAGTAAGCGAGGCGCAATAATGGAGTCTAATGTATTAATATCGGGATACGGCGGTCAAGGTGTATTATTTTTAGGACAATTACTTGCTAATTCCGCAATGAATGAAGGCTTAAACTGCACTTGGACACCTGCATACGGTGCCGAGATGAGAGGCGGAACCGTTAATTGCACTGTTTGCGTATCGGATGATGAAGTAGCTTGCGCTTATGTAGAATCTCCCGAAAATGTCATTGCTTTAAATGCTCCGTCTTTTGACAGATTTGAAAACAAAATTAAACCGGGCGGTATTATGATTGTTAACTCATCACTTGTAAAATCAGCACCGTCAAGAAAAGATATTACTTATAAATTTATACCGATGACAGATATAGCACATAAATCGGGCCACGAAAAAATGGCTAATATTGTTGCGCTCGGCGCATTTATAAAAGCTTTCCCAATAGTTAATAAGGAAAGCATTATATCTGTTATGAAAGAAAAACTTACGGGCAAAAAAGCCGAAATGCTTGAAGGCAATATCACCGCATTAGATGAAGGTTTTGAATCAGTCAATTAAAACATTTTCCGAAATAACTTTATAAACTCTGGAATCAAGTGCATCAGGAAGAATATAATCAACCGAAAGTTCACTGTCTTTAACAGTTGAAGCGAGAGCTAATGCACAATTAAGTTTCATTTTATCGGTTATTTTCTTAATATTATATTTTAATACTCCGTTAAAAAGCCCCGGAAAAACCAATGAATTATTAATTTGATTGGGATAATCACTTCTGCCTGAAGCTGTAATATATGCCCCGTACTCTCTTGCTTTATCAGGCATGATTTCGGGAACAGGATTAGCAAGCGCAAATACTATAGGCTTATTATTCATGGATTTTATCATTTCTTCATCAACAAGATTTGGAGCGCTTAACCCTATAAAAACATCCGCACCCTTTATTCCGTCTTTTAGAGTTCCCTTAAAATTATCTCTGTTTGTATATTTCGATAATGCTTCATGAGCATAATTATTAGCTTCTCTGCCTTTATATATAGAACCTTTTGAATCAAAAAGAATGATATTTTTCGCACCTGCTCCCAGTATTAATTTACAAACAGCAATAGCTGCAGCACCTGCACCTGAAAATACTATTTTTACATCTTCTATCTTCTTGCACGCAAGATGAAGAGCATTTAACAATCCCGCTAAAACTACAATGGCAGTCCCATGCTGGTCATCATGAAATATCGGAATATCTGCTTTTTCTATTAACTGCCCTTCGACTTCAAAACATTTAGGAGCCTTTATATCTTCTAAATTAATTCCCGAAAACGAATTTTGAAGTAATAAGACTAATTCTATAATTTCTTCGGGGATTTGGGTTTTTATACATAGCGGCATAGCGCTTACTCCGCCAAGTTCCTGAAATAAGACGGCCTTACCTTCCATAACAGGCATGCCTGCAAGCCCGCCAATATCGCCAAGTCCTAAAACTGCACTTCCGTCAGATACAACCCCAACAGGCTTTTTTTGAATATCTTCGGTTAATTCGATTTCAACAACTCCGCCCGCCATTTCTCTTAATTGCAGTGATTTTTCGTTTGTATTACCTTCCAATTTATCATAATCAAACATAAATACATTTTTTGAAATACATAAGAAAAACTCTTTTAAATTGTCTGCTTTCCCTTTTAAAACAGGGATATTTACATTAAAATCAATATTTTTAACGTCATTTTCAATAAGACTTAAATCTATTGCCCCAAAAGAAGGCTCAATATTTTCAACAATAAATTTAATCTTTTCAGGCAGTTTTGAAGATATTTCAAAAGGATATGCATCAATATTTAATGTACTTTTTAAAAATATCGCCCTTTCAAGTGATTTTTGATATTCAAAAGAAATAACGGCAGCAGAATTTTCTCTGTTTGTATAAACAAAAGATTTTTCGCTATTTTCTTTAATTTTTAAGCAGGAAGCTGCAACCCCGGGAGTATATACAATGGCAAGTTCATTTTTATTTGTAACTTTTACCTTTGAAACAATTTTAATTCCGTTATATTTAACCATTATTTTCTCACTTTATTTTCTGTTCCGTTCATCAATCTTTTAATATTTTCGCGGTGCATAAAAATCACATATGCGGCTCCAAGCCCCGTAAAACATATATAAAATACATTTTGACTAAAAACATTCATTAATATAGGAGCTAAAGATACAGCCACTACAGAACCGACGGAAACATATTTTGTAGTATAAGTCAATATCGCCCAAATTACTGATACACATAAGCCTACAGGCCAGCATAATGCAAATAAAGTACCAATGCCGGCAGCTACTGATTTACCGCCCGTAAACTTTAAAAATACGGATTTACTGTGTCCTATTATAACTGAAATTGCTGCAACAGTAGGCAAAAGCCCCATAAAATGATACAATTCTATAGCGGAATTTTTAGCAATACATACGGGAATTATACCTTTTAATGCGTCTAATGCCATTACAATAAAGAACCATTTTGTCCCGAGTACCCTTTTTACATTGGTAGCACCTGTAGAACCCGAGCCGACTTCTCTTATATCAACACCTTTTAATTTTTTTACAATTAAATAACCTGTCGGTATAGAACCGATTAAATATGATACAACCATAACAATTAATATTTTGAAAATTAATATTATCATTTTTTTTCTCCTTTTTCCCTTGCGGATATTTTAATCGGACTGCCTTTAAATCCGAAAGCTTCTCTTAATTTATTTTCAAGGTATTTTATATAATTATCTTTAAGCAAATCTTCATTATTAATAAATAAAACAAAAGTCGGAGGTGCCGTTTTTACCTGAGTTGCATAAAATAATTTAAGCCTTTTTCCTCGTATACTGACAGGCGGATTCATTGAAATAGCATCCATTATAACTTTGTTTAAAAGAGCCGTCGTTACTCTTTTTGTTGTCTGCTCATA
>CANQAL010000028.1 GCA_947589255.1 Candidatus Gastranaerophilales bacterium
CGAGATATATTTAGCTATTATTTGAGTTACTTCTTCCTCGGTTTCATACTTTGTATATTTAGCCCCGTATTTATTTAAAGTTTCAAGTATTTCTTCATCGGAATACTTTGGACCTAAAAGGCTTCCCTTTTGAGAATCTTCAGGGTTAACCGTTCTTTCATTATTCAGCCCCATATAATAAACAGCAAGCACTGCGCCTAAAGCGCCCCCTGCGTCGCCCGCTGCGGGCTGAGTCCAAATATTTTCAAAAGGCCCGTTTTTTAATATATTTCCGTTTGATACGCAATTTAATGCGCACCCGCCCGCTAAACACAGATTTTTTAATCCGGTTTGTTTATAAACATAATTTGCAAGTTTGAGTATTATTTCTTCAGTAACTGCCTGAATACTTGCCGCCATATCCATATCACTTTGAGTTAAAGCCGTTTCAGGTTTTCGGGGAGGACGGTTAAAGAGTTTTTCAAATTTCTTATTATACATATAATCCGTTGTACAATAGCCAAAATACTCTTGGTTCAGCCAAAAAGACCCGTCTTCTTTTACATCGACAAGTTTTTCAAGGATTAAATCTTTATAAATCGGCTCTCCATAAGGAGCTAAGCCCATTACTTTATATTCACCGGAATTAACTTTAAACCCTAAAAAGCCCGTAAATGCGCTGTATAACAGCCCGAGCGAATGCGGAAATTCTATTTTTTCCTTTATTTCAATTTTATTTCCCCTGCCAATACCCCAAGTTGTTGTATCCCACTCTCCTACACCATCTAAGCACAGTATTGCCGCTTCATCAAACGGCGAGGGGTAAAAAGCACTAGCGCAGTGCGATTCGTGGTGAGTTGTAAAATATATCGGACACTTTAGCCTTTTATCAAAATGCTTATCGATTTGAGAGGGAATAAACAGCTTTTTATTGAGCCATACAGGCATGGCATTAACAAAACTTTTCATACTGCAAGGCACATAAGCCATTGCAGTTTCAAGTATTCTTTCAAACTTAACAAACGGCTTTTCATAATATACAACACCATCAAGCTGTTCAGGCTCAATACCCGCTTCCTTTAAACAATAATCAACTGCGTTAGCGGGATACTCGCTATCCTGCTTTATTCTTGTAAATCTTTCCTCCTGAGCCGCAGCTATTATTTCTCCGTCTTTTATAATCGCTGCCGCACTGTCATGATAATATGCACTTATTCCCAGTAAATATGTCATTTCTCACCTTAAAATTGATATTCATAATCGGTGTTATTGTTTTCGTATTTTTTCCAGTATGTATGAATTTGAGGTTTTTTAAGCCTTAATCTGTCCCTTTTTACAAGCTTCATAATTAGTCCCGTAGGTAAAACAGCAACAATATAACCTATTGTAAGAACAATTATTGCCAAGTACCTGCCCAAAAAACTGCCTATTTTTGTTAACAAATTTTTGAAATTTAATGAGAATTTTTCAAATATAAAACAGATTAAAGATAAAACTAAACATATTACTATAACCCCCGCTCCTGTTTTAAACATTGAATGCTTATATAAAATAAAAGCAGGAATCCAAGGTAATATACCCAGTGTTATTGCAAATTTTACCGATTCTTTTATTTTCATAATTAACCTAAATCATAGTATATATAAATGGAGAAACGGGTGAAGTCCCGACTGCTATCAAGAATATTAACAATATTAAAAATAAAATAACGGGGACAATCCAATATGCCTTTTTACTCCATAAAAATTTAAATAATTCTACAATAAAATTTTTTCTTTTCATTGTTTATCCTTTTCATTTATTAATTTCAATAATTCTTGTGCTTCTTCGTGTTCGGGCAGAATTTTTAATAAATCCTCCAAATGCTCTTTTGCCATAGATAAATCGCCTTGTCTGTATTTACACTTCGCAAGATTAAACAGTACATCAACATTATTGACTGCTGAAAGATATACTATATTAAATAGTGCATAAGCTTCATTATACTGACCAAGCTCCATATACGTTTTTGCCAAAAGATTTGAAACATCTTTATTTGGAGAATACATATAAGTATCTTCCAACAACTGCTTAGCATTTTCATAATTTTTTTCAAAATAAAAAATTTGAGCCAGATTATATAAAATATTGGCATTTTGAGGCTCAATTTTCATTGCCTTTAAAAGTATATCTTTTGCTTTATTAACATCATTCATTGCCATATAATTAAGTGCGATGCTATGAAGCATATTTACGGATATATTCTCTTTATCTAAAAGCTTAGAATACATATTTTTAGCATTTTCAAATTCTGCCATAACAAAATAATAATTACCATATTCAAAAATGATATTCTCGTCATCAGGCGCCAATTCTATTGCTTTCTTAAAATTTGTTAAAGCTCTGTCAAAAAATTTACGTGACAAATAAATCACACCTAAATCCTTATATGCAGGAGCATACTCGGGATATGAAGCTATAATTTTTTTGAATAATTCTTCAGCCCCATCGATGTCATTACATTTTGCACAAATAACTGCATACTCATATAAGACTTGTAAAGTTACAAATCCTGACTTAATTATATCTGCATACAATATTTTTGCCGCATCAAACATATTTCTTCTGGAATATAAAGAGGCAAGATGTATTTTTAAACGATAATCATTAAGATTAAAAGTTAAAAGCTGTTCAATAATTTCAGAGGCTTCATCGTATTTGCCCGCAAGATCATAAGCGCAGGCAAGGCTGTAGGTATATTTCTCAGGTTCTAATTCTTTAGCTTTTTTTATCATTTCAATAGCTTTGTTATAATCTTTTTGCTCCAAATATGCCACCGAAAGAAAATCATAAATTTTAGAATCTTCAGGATTTAAGCTGAGCATTTTATCCTTTATATCAAGTATTTTATTAATCTGTTTTTTACTGATATAACAGACACATAAACTTTTATAAGCATCCAAATACTCACTACGCAAGGAAATGACTTTATTTAACAGCTCTTCCGCTTCATCGTATTTGTTTTTTTCTATATATATTAATGAAAGATAAAAAAGCGAAATCGCATCATCAGGAACACTTTCTTTAATTTTTTCAAATACTTCTTGCGCTTCATCAAAACAGCCCAAATTTAAATTACATAAACCCAAGTATTTTTGTAATTCCAAATCATTTTGCAAATTGTCACAATCATTAATAATTAAGGTTTTTGCGGTTTGAAAATCCTTTTGTTCTATTAGTTTTGATATATTATCTTTATTCATTTTCTCTAAACTTAACCTACTGAAATATTATAACAAATTAACACAAAAGAACAATAAAATTGAAAAAATTATCATTTTATGGTCTAATAAATAAGATAACAAGGTTAAAAGGGGAGATAGAAATGGCCGAAAGAACTTTTATAGCAATAAAGCCGGATGGAGTTAAGAGAAATCTTATAGGAAGAATAATAACAAGATTTGAAGAAAAAGGCTATAAAATAATCGGACTTAAGCTGCTTTTGCCGACTTTAGAGCATGCCGAAAAACATTATGCGGAACATAAAGGAAAACCTTTTTACCCAAGGCTTATAAAATATATAACATCAGGGCCGATTGTAGCAATGGTTGTTGAAGGTCCGAATGTCATAGCGGAATCAAGAAGAATGATGGGAGCAACAAAGCCCGATCAGGCCGAAGCAGGCACTATTCGTTTTGAATATGCCGTTACTCAGGAATATAATATAATCCATGGTTCAGACAGTCCTGAAAGTGCGGAAAGAGAAATTGCCATATATTTTAAGCCCGAAGAAATTTGTTCTGATTGGACAACCATGTTAGAAATGATTATGAATAATGAAAAATAATTTTTTTTCATTTGAGCTTTTAAAAGAAGATAAAAAGACACATGCCCGTGCAGGGATATTACATACACCGCATGGCGATATAGAAACACCAATATTTATGCCCGTCGGCACGCATAGTGCGGTAAAGATGATGACAAATCATCACTTATATGAAACGGGAGCTCAAATAATATTATCCAATTCATTTCATTTATTTTTGCACCCCGGGAACAAGTTAATAAAGGAATTTGGCGGACTGCATAAATGGATGAACTGGGATAAACCGATTTTAACCGATTCAGGGGGATTTCAAGTATTCAGTCTTGCGCATTTAAATAATATAACGGAGGACGGAGTAAAATTTAAAGAGCCAAAAACGGGGGATGAATATTATATTAATCCCGAGATATCTATGGAAATTCAGCAGGATTTAGGTCCTGATATTGCAATGGCCTTTGACCAGTGTGCGCCATATCCTTGCGAATATAATGATGCCGTAAAAGCAATGGAAAGAACCCATAGATGGCTTGAAAGATGTTTTAAAGCACATACAAGAGAGGACCAAGCCTTATTTCCCATTGTTCAGGGTGCATTCTTTGATGATTTAAGAAAAGAAAGTGCAAAAGTAATTTCCTCTTATGATGCCGTAGGTTATGCTATAGGAGGGGTAAGTGTTGGAGAACCTGCAGACTTAAAAAATCATCTGGTTGAATTAACAGCTCCTTTATTACCTGATAATAAACCCAGATATCTTATGGGTGTAGGAACTCCCATTGATTTATTGGAAGGAGTTAAAAGAGGAGTTGATATGTTTGACTGCGTGCTTCCGACCCGTAATGCCCGCCATGGTTCATTCTTTACTTATGAAGGCAGAAAAATTATTAAAAATAAAGAATTTGAAAATGACCCTTCCCCATTAGACCCTAATTGTGACTGCTATGCCTGCCAAAATCACTCTAAAGCATACATAAGACACTTGTACAGAATGGGCGAAGCAACCGCAGCTATTCTGCTCTCCATTCATAACACAAGATTTTTAATTAAATTTATTCACGATATGCGCCAAAGCATTTTAGACGATAATTATGAAGAATTTTATAATAAATTTATTAATCTTGTTTAATTTCCGCAGGAATATTAAATATGTCTATTATTTCAAGCATATCCGCAATTTCAAACATTATCTTTTTATATATTGAAAAATCCTCCGGATTTTTAAACAACGGAACATCAAACCAATTTTTATTTGAATAAATAGCAATATTAACATTTCCGTATTCCACGGATATGCTTACAGTTTTAAATTCGGGCTTTGAGTATAATCTGTTTAATTTATTAATTAAATGTTTTGTTATTATCTCCTCCGTCTGCCTGAAATCATTGGTATATATATAATATTTAGGATTTAAATTTGCATTGGAATATTCAAAAAGTTCAGGTAATTTCTTTTTAAGTTTTCCTCTTTTTACAATAGCAAGCTTGTATATTTCATTATTAACATTTGGGAATTTAAAAGTAATAAATAACCCTTTATATTTAGCATACTGTCTTCGTCTTAAGTTCAAATTATATTCATATTCAGACAGTTTTATTTCCGCAACTTTTGCAAGAATATTATTATATTTTATATTAAAAGAGTCATCACAGTCATATAAATAATTATCAAATTTGGGAATTATTACTAATTTTGACAGATATTCAATAAAATTATTATATTCAGAACGCAATTCTGACCTGTTCGCATCAATATATTCAGATAGTTTCTCCCGTTTAATAATTGTACCGGCAGTTTCTTTATAATCAGATATGGCATTTTGAATCATATCTTCATAATTAGCCGTTCCCCACTCAATTCCTCCGATAAATGCTCTTATTTGAGGAAATATTATGTCTTTTACTTTCTTTTTATATTTTGGAACTGAAAATTTCGCTAAACATATAGAATTACAATATATAATCGTAATAATCATTAAAGTTATATGGAGAATGTTTTTTCCAATATCTTCAATAAATTTAAAATTAATATATATAATAATACCGATACAAACCAAAAAAATTAACAGATATAAAAGAATTTTTTTTATTCTCTCTTTATTTAACTGTTGTAAATTAAAATAAGCAGAAGGCCCGAAAAAATTATAAGTATCTTCTCTTTGTATTCTTCTTTTTATTTTTTGATATTTTTTTAATTTTTTCATTTTATATTAATTCCAAATCATCAACAACTTTTATTATTTTTTGAAAATTAGAAACTATTTTCTCATATTGTTTATAATTATATGTTTTTTCATCGCTGGAAAATACAAATATGTGGTAATTAAGCCCAAGCATAATATTTACATTATTTTTTTCAAACGATAATGTTATGTCTGAAAAATCTTTACTTTTGTTTATTTTTAACAATTTTTCAATAAATTTATTATTCAAAATTTTTATTGCCGATTGAGAATTACTCGTATATACATCATATAACTTTTCAAATTCTTCGTTATCTATTTTAACAAGCGGAAGTTTACTAAATTCCATAACTTTCCCAATCACACTTTTATTCTTTTTAATTATTAATTCTGCTTCTTGTTGTTTAGGATTTGTAAAAAAAATTAAGACCCCGTAAAAAACCGTGGTTCTATTTCTGTATCCGATATCTTCAAGTTTTATCTCTACAATATTTATTTTTGTATCTTTATATTTTTTTGTATAATATTGTTCAACTGTTATAAATCTGCTTTTAGGATATAGCCCTAAACTTCTTAAATAGTTAGAGACAAATGGTTCTTTGGCTATTGGGTTATTTAATTTTTTAATATCTAAATATTTTAATAATTTGGGTGTAACCTCTTTTTTAATCCTTTTCATGACAGGATCAACAACTATTGAATAAACAATACCTATGGGTATTGCGCAAAATATTATAAATATAGATATATAATCACCTATATAACGATTGGAAATATTATTTTTGTTAATTATAAATAAAATTATACCGGCAATTATAATAACTGCCATTATATATACTGAAATATGAAATATACGATTTGCTCTATCTCTTTGAAATTCATATTTAACAACATTAGGTTCAATTTCTCTTACATAATAATCGTAAAAACTTTCCTTTTGTTCTTCTGTTAATTCTTCCACAAGCAATATTCTCATTTATTTTATATAAATTTATAATACCATTTTGAGCGGATATTTAAACATACAAAAAGAGGAATGAATGTCATTCCTCTTTTTATCATTAAAAAACACACTTATTGTCTTGTTACAAGATCCATTTCTTCAGCCGAAGCATATACGCAGTGGCATCCGCAGTCAACATGAATAACTTCACCCGTTACCCCCGAGGACAGGTCTGATAAGAGATATAAAGCGGTTTTACCGTCATCTTCAAGAGTAACATTTCTCTTTAAAGGAGCTTTTGCTACAGCAGCTTTAAGCATTTTGCCAAATCCGTCAATACCTGATGCTGCAAGAGTTTTTACCGCGCCTGATGATAAACAGTTAACTCTTATACCGTATTTACCTAAGTTTTCTGCTAAGTATCTTGCTGAAGCTTCAAGCGCTGCTTTAGCTACACCCATAATATTATAATTAGCAACAACTTTTTCACCGCCTAAATATGTTAAAGCAAGTATAGAACCGCCATCCTTCATTAAAGGCTGTGCATTTCTTGCTAACGAAACAAGAGAATATGCGCTTACACCCATCGCTAAATCCCAGCCGGCTTTTGATGTATTAACAAATTCACCCGTTAAGTCTTCTCTATTCGCATAAGCTACGGCATGAACAACAAAATCAATTTTACCGTATACTTTTTCCAATTCGGCAAAAACGGCTTTGACTTCTTCTTCCTTGGTTACATCGCAGGACATAATAACTTTAGCATTCATTGATTCTGCTATGGGACGAACTCTTTTTTCCATAACTTCGCCCGCATAAGTAAATGCTATTTCCGCTCCTGCTTCAAAAAGCTGTTTTGCAATCCCGTAAGCGATACCATGAGTATTTGAAACCCCAAAAATAACGCCTCTTTTACCTTCCATTAGTTTCATATAATATCCCCTTTTTTTACTATAAATTAATTTTACAATTAAAATTTCGTATTTTCAATTATTTATCATTTTCCTGTTTTGAGAGTTTTTTATTGTGCATAATTGAAGAAATAAACGCAGCACCGACTATTACAAGCCCTATTGAACCCGTTATAACTTCGGGAATTTCAACACGGGTACTGATAAACATAACAATAGCAAGAAGCCCGATTGCCCAGTGTGCGCCATGTTCTAAGAATAAATACTGTTTTAATGTTTTCATATCCACCATATAAATGGTTAAAGACCTTACAAACATTGCACCGATTGCAAGCCCGATTGATATTATAATTATGTCTTTACTTATTGCAAATGAACCTAAAACACCGTCTAATGAAAAAGAAGCATCAATTAATTCCAAATATAAAAATCCGATAAACCCTAATTTAGCAGTTCCGCCGATTAATGCAGCCTTTCTTTCCGCAACAAGTTCAAGAAAATTACTAACACTATCTATTACAAGGTATAAAATTATTCCCGTAAATCCTGCCATTACAACTGATAACTTTTGATTTTCGGGTATAAAATGTTGCAAAATCATTAATGCAAGCATTGTAAAGACTACATCAATGTATTTTATACAATTCAAACTCAATAAAGGCGCTTCTATACACGATATCCAATGAGTTTCTTTTTCTTTATTAAAAAAGTATGAGAAAAATATCATTAATAAAAAAGCCCCGCCAAAGGTTACCAAAGGAGCATGCACTAAATGAAGATAATGTGCATATTTATCAACATCATAAAAAGCAAGTTTTGTTACGGCGATTACGGATAATCCCGAAAATGCGGCAACAACAATAATAGGGAATAAAAATCTCATGCCGAATACCGCAATTAATATACCCCAAGTTATAAACCTGTGGCGCCATTTATCATCCATTTTTTCAAGTTTCATGGCATTAATAACCGCATTATCAAAGGATAATGTCACTTCTAAAATAGAAAGGAAAGTAACTATAAATAATGCCAACAGCCCGCTTTCCTGCGAGGAATGTTCTCCCCATAAATAAGCAAGTATAAGCCCGATTGCTGTTATTATAAATGAACCTTTAAAATATTTAATCATTATTTTTCTCTCCCCGCTTATTTTATTATACAAAAAAATAGGATAAAGTATAAACTTTATCCTATTTTAATTTTGATTTTTTAACTTAGTCTTTTGCGTGGCCTGCTGTACCTAATACATCTCTCATCTTGTGCATAACCATTTCTTTAACGGCAGTTCTGCCGGGGCCCATATATTCACGAGGGTCAAATTTTTCAGGATGTTCAATAAAGAATTCTCTGATTGTTGAAGTCATAGCTAATCTTAAATCAGTATCAATATTAATTTTAGCAACACCGTGTTTAGAAGCATAGTTAAGCATATCTTCCGGTACACCTTGTGCATCAGGTAAGTTACCGCCGAATTTGTTGCATTTTTCAACGAATGCTTTAGGTACAGATGAAGAACCGTGTAATACTAACGGGTAATCATAACCTACAACTGCATTTACAGCTTTTTTAATTTCAGCTAATCTTTCAAAATCAAGTTTAGCTTCGCCTTTAAATTTGTAAGCACCGTGTGAAGTACCGATTGCAACAGCTAAAGAATCACAGCCTGTTTCTTTAACAAATCTTGCTGCTTCTTCAGGGTCTGTATAAGTAGAATCAGCACTATGTACTTTAACATCATCTTCAACACCTGCTAATTTACCTAATTCAGCTTCAACTGAAACACCTCTTGCGTGAGCATAATCAACAACTTGTTTTGTTAATTTAATGTTTTCTTCTAACGGAAATCTTGAACCGTCAATCATAACGGAAGAGAAACCGCCATCAATACAAGCTTTACAAATTTCAAAATCTGCACCGTGGTCTAAGTGAAGTGCTATAGGAACAGTAGTTGTAGCTAATGCTGCTTCTACCAATTTAATTAAATATGTTTGATTAGCATATTTTCTTGCACCTGCAGATACTTGAAGAATAATAGGAGATTGAGTTTCTTCAGCAGCTTCCGCAATACCTTGAAGAATTTCCATATTGTTTACATTGTAAGCACCGATAGCATAACCGCCTGCAAGTGCTTTTTTAAACATTTCTCCCGTTCCAACTAATTTTCTTTCGCTCATAAAAGCCTCCTCATGTTCATAACCTAATATACATCAATAATTTACATCAAAAAAAATTAAAAATAAAGAGTTACTATTTCTAGAATATCGGGCATACTATATAAAGAGTATAATTGCAAGAATTAAAAAAAAATGTTACAATTTGAAGCAAAAGTCAAAGTGAATGGAGGACTAAAATGTCAAAAGAGGACAACTCATTCGGGTTTGGTATAGGAATGCTGCTGGGAGTTGTAGGCGGAGTTATTGCTGCCGTTTTATATGCTCCGAAATCAGGTGAAGAAACAAGAAAAGACGTAGAAAACGTTATTACGGATTTAGCACAAAAATACACCCCCGAAATTAAAGAAGCAAAAAGACAAGCCATGACATCAATAGATGTTATGAGATATCGTCTTGAACAGCAGTATAACAAGATTAACGAAACAATTAAAGCTAAACAGATTGCAAAAGCAAAAGAAAAAGAAACAAACGATTTTGACGTAAACTAGGAGAAAAACATGTCTACTGTTTTAGAATGTATTTTAGCGGTTCTGTT
This sequence comes from Candidatus Gastranaerophilales bacterium, assembly GCA_947589255.1. Classification (GTDB taxonomy): domain Bacteria; phylum Cyanobacteriota; class Vampirovibrionia; order Gastranaerophilales; family Gastranaerophilaceae; genus Avigastranaerophilus. The sequence continues at coordinate 10,525 of CANQAL010000028.1, forward strand.
TATAGTAATAATTATTGTTCTTGTTATTCTGACCGTAAATATCGTAAGATTTTTAAAAGAAACAACACTTACAATGACCAGTATAAGAGAACTGACAGATTTAACAAAAACCGAACTAAAGCCTGCATTAAAATCGGTAAATGAAGTTCTTGCAGCGGTAAATAATGTTTCAAAAGCAACAAACAGGCAATTTGATACGGTAAAGAAAATATTAACGACCGTACTCGGAGCATCTTGTCTTGCTTTTGGCAATGTTGCAAAGGGAAAATGCGGATTTTTCAGCGGACTTTTAAGCGGATTTAACATATTTAGAAAAAGGAGATAACTTATGTCAATAGGAAGATTTATAGCCGGTTTCGCAATAGGAAGCATGGTAGGCGGTATAATCGGTATTTTATTAGCACCTCAATCAGGTGAAGAAACTCGTGAACAACTTGCGGATAAATCAAAAGAAATTTGCGAAAAAGCTCATGATGCAGTTTCAGAAATTCAAACAAAAGCCGACGGTATCGTTAGTGATATGCAATCTAAAGGCGATGAACTCATTTCTAAACTTCAAGATTTAATCAATAAACAAAAAAATCCTGAAGCTTAAAAAATGTAATTTACAAAATATTAAAAATTCGGCTTTATCGCCGAATTTTTTGTTTGAAATTCTTTTATATTCATAAGATAATAATCTTGTTTAAAGAATAAAAAGGATTTTATCATGACAGAAACAATTTTATCGGATATCACTTTAAAAATTGACAAATCAATACTTACCAGATACAGCAATAATGCAAAAGAAGCTGTAGAAACAATTTCTAAAAGAGCAGGTAAACCCGGACAATTCCTAAACTGGATAACAGTTCTTCCCGAAAACCAGCTCAAAAATATAGATAACTTATTTGATATGGCTGAAAAAGCTAAAGATAACAAATATACTGATTTAGCCATACTTGGTATCGGCGGTTCAAGACATACAACAGAATCTTTAATAAGAATGACAGGCAAAGAAGCAAATGTTCATTTTTATTCTTCTGTTGACAGCGAAAGCTTCAGAAGATTTATAAATTCTCTTGATTTATCAAAAACTCAATTTTTAGTAGTTTCAAAATCAGGCGGAACTATTGAAACAACTGTTGCCTATGAAAATGCTAAAAAAGTAATGCAGGAATTTCTTGAAAAAGATGATGTTTCAGACAGATTTATTGCCATGACCGATGTTTCAGGAGATAAAAGCCACTTAAGAAAACTCGTAAATATCGGTGATATTAAACTTTCAGGCTGTGTTCATGACGATGTAGGCGGAAGATTTTCTATTTTTGATGATGCGACAATATTTACTCTTGCATACGTTGGGGTTTCAAAAGAAGATGTTATTGCTATGTTAAATGCTTCTTTAAATGCTCAAAAAGAATTCTTAAACGATAATATAAACGAAAATATTGCACTTCAACAGGCAATATTTAATACAGACTGCAGATTAAACGGAAAACAAAAACACTACATAGAATACTTTGGCGATGCTTTTCAAGGTACTACTTTATGGGAAAAACAATTAAAAAATGAATCTTTAAAAGCAAAAATTTCAACCGATACAAATGTAGGCCCGGGGTATCTTCACTACAATGCAGAAGCTGATTTAGACAGCGCAAATACAGATTCATTCTTCACTTTTGTATATGTAACTCCGCAGGAAAAAGTTACAAAAGCAGTTTTAACAGGTGTTATAAGTGCATATTCAAATATGCATCCCGTTAGTGTTGTTGAACTAAAAGATTTATCTTTAACTACATTAGCTAAATTTATTGAATTTAAGCATTTTGAAACTTTATATACAGGTAACATCTTAAGACAAATAGATGGTGATATAACCCCTGAAGATGTTGCGCTTCCTGAAGTATTGCAGCCAAACGTTGAAATTTATAAAAAAGAAGTCAGAAAAGCAATGGCTGAATAAAAAAAACAATAAAAAAGAGAGGAATTAAATTCCTCTCTTTTTGGTATAAAACATAGGATTTGGATTAAATTGATTAACCAATACCGCTAAATTTTGGGGTAGATCTGTCTATTCCTTCACCTTCAGCTTTTTCAACATCTTCTAATTGTTTTTCTATAGCAGTAACTTCCGTATCTAATCTTTTAACTGCCATTTCTACTGTATTTTCTTTTACTGAAACCTGATATATTTTTCTGTTAATTTGATCAATTTCAGCATCAAATGCTGCTTCTAAAGCATTGATTTCAGCATTTTTACTTGCTCTGTCTGTTTCATTAGTAGTATTAGCTAAATCTTCATATTTACCGGCTAATTGAATTGATTGTGATGCCTGAATACTGCTCATTTGCTGCTGGAGTCCTAAAGTGTCAGTTGCTAATTCATTTTGTTCATCTCGTCTTTGAGTTTGTTGTAATTGATAATTGTTTAATAAACCTGTTAAAACAATTTTGTCTTGTCCAAATAATGCGTATGCCATTTTTTTTATCCTCTGTTTTATATCCTTATATACATGAAAAATTTTAATTTTAAATTCATGCCTTTTTTTAATCAAATATTAAGAAATTGTTACAAAAAATATTTAACAAGTATATACTTTATATATATTATATATTTAAATATGATTTACTATATTGTATATAAATAAGGAAGAAGCTTATTATATCAAGATTTTGAACCGAACAATTCTTTTATTGAATTGTCAATTTGAGAGAAATCGGCATTTACAGATAAGGTTTTTGCAGTGCAAATTACGGACATATATTTATTAATATGTTCAAAAGTATTATTTTTAAGTATTAAACGGACACTTTCACGCATATATCTTTTAATTTTATTTCTGACAACAGCCCTTTTATGAATTTTTTTACTAACAACAAAAGCAAATTTAGTAAGGGTTTCAGGTGAAGTTTTTTCTTTACCGAAATAAATACAAACTAAATTATCTGCAGCAATATTTTTAAGTTTATATGTTGCAATAAAAGCTGAATATTTTTTTAATCTGTATTGTTTTTTAAGCATAAAATAATATTAACAAAAAAGAACTGCGAATGCAGTTCTTTTTTATCTTATTTAATTTAAATATTTAAGCACGTTCTTTAGCAGTAATTGCAATTTGATGACGGCCTTTAGCTCTTCTTCTGTTAAGAACTTCTCTTCCGCCTGCTGTTGCCATACGAGCCATGAAACCGCTTACATTTTGTCTTTTTCTTTTTGTTCCTTCTAAAGTGCGTCTCATTTTATTTCTCCTTGAATGTGTTGTTTTTTGTTATATCATATTAAATAAGACATAACGGAAAGTCAATCTCGAAAAAAGAAAAGGTTAAATATTATGAACAAAACAGGTTTTATCGGCGGCGGGAAAATGGCTTGTGCAATCATAAAAGGGCTTATTAATTCAAAATTATGTCTTAATGAAAATATTTATGTATCCGCTAAAACTCAAGAAACATTAAATTCGTTAAAAAAAGATTTTAATGTTAATACATCATTAAATAATTCAGATATAGTTAAAAGTGCTAAGGTAATAATTTTAGCGGTAAAGCCGTTTATATTAAAAGATGTATTAAACGAAATTAAACCTTATATTACAAAAGAGCATACAATTATTTCAATAGCAGCAGGAGTTTCTATAAAAACTATTGAAGAGATTTTAGGGCAAGTTCCCGTAGTAAGAGTAATGCCAAATACCCCTGCACTTGTAAATGAAGGAATGAGTGCAATATGCAGGGGCAATTATGCTTCTGATGAACATATTAAGACTACTGTTGATATATTCAAATGCACAGGTGAAGTTATAACGGCCGATGAAAAATATATTGATATAATAACGGCGATTTCAGGCTCCGGCCCTGCTTTTTATTATTATTTTATAAATGAAATGGCAAAAGCAGGTGAAAAACTCGGCTTAGATTACAAAACGTGTTTAAAACTGTCTGCTCAAACCGCATTAGGCTCGGCTAAAATGATTATGAAATCAGGGGTTAATCCTGAACAGTTAATAATAAATGTTACGACCCCGGGAGGATGCACGGCTGAAGGCAATAAAGTTCTTAAAGATAAAAATATTTCCGCTATTATTGAAGAAACAATAACAAAGACCATGGAAAAAGCTAAATCATTAGGTTAGGAGTTAAAATGGAAAAATCACAATTATTAAGTGAATGGATTAGAGATAATTCTTCATCATTAAATATAAAAGATACGATTGACTTAAGATACGGAGAAAATCCGCATCAATATGCGTATTTGTATCATACCGATAATACCATTGACTATGAAATAATTAATAACAAGGAACTTACATACAATAATATAAACGATATGACGGTTTGCACAAATATTTTAAGCGAATTTTACGATGTTTGTGCTTGTATTATAGTAAAAAATAATGCACCTTGCGGAGCCGCATTAGGTAAAGATATTGAAGAAGCCTGGTTAAAAGCTATAGACTGTGACCCGTTAAGCACATTTGAAGGAACAGCAGGGTTTTCGCAGGTGGTTAATGAAAATCTGGTAAAAAAACTTGCCTCAATGTATTTAAAAGTTATTATCGCACCCGATTATACTCCGAAAGCTCTTGATTTATTAACTAAATATGAAAATCTTATTATTATTAAATTAAATACCGGCTTAGAGGATTACAAAAAATATATAAGCGAAGAAATAAAAATAACACCATTTGGGACATTAGTTCAGACAAAAGACAGGGGCGAATTAAATAAAGATAATTTTAAAGTTACAACAAAAACAAAACCGACTGCAGAAATGATTGAAGATATGATTTTTGCCTGGAAAATAGTAAAACACGCAAAATCAAAAGCAATTGTCATTGCTAAAGATTTCAAAGCAATAGGGATAGGGCAAGGTCAGACAAGCAGATTGGATGCATTAGAACTTGCTTTAAATAAAGCCTGCGACGGTTCAAAAGATGCAGTTTGCGCTTCAGATGAATTTATACCTACGATTGATAATATATATGCAGCAGCCCAAGGCAGAATTGCAGGGATTATACAACCCGGGGGAGGCAGTAAAGATATTGAAATCTTTAAAGCTTCCGATAAATATAATATTGCAATGATTACAACAGGGATAAGACATTTAAAACATTAATATGGAAGATAAAAACACTAAAAAGATAATAAATACACTTGCAGCCGGACATTTTACGATTGATGCGTATTCGGGGTTTTTAAATCCGATTATGCCTTTTATAGCGGCTAAAATCGGTATATCAATGGCAATAGCCACTCTTTTAATATCAATCTCCAATTTATCATCTTCATTATCTCAGCCATTTTTTGGCTACATTGCAGACAGGTGGCAAAGAAGATTTTTTATTTTCTGGGGAATGCTTATGGCAAGCATATTTTTATCATTTCTCGGAATTGCACATAATATATATACTTTAATAATATGTTTAATATTAGGACATATGGGAGTTGCATTTTATCATCCGCAGGCAACAAGTATAGTTTCCAATTATTCTAACGAGCGGTCAACAAATAAAGATATGAGTTTTTTTATAGCACTCGGGACTTTCGGATTTGCACTGGGACCTGCTATTTCATCGAGTATAACAGAATTTTGGGGATTAAATAAACTTCCTTTTGCTTGTTTTTTCGGAATAATTTTTGCCTTTTACATATTAAAAACCATTCCGAAATTAAATAACAAAAGTATTGAAAAACCTAAAACCTCACTTATAAATGCCCTAAAAGAAATATTTAAAAATAAGCCCGTTGCTGTTTTAGTTTTTGCCTCAATAGTTAAATCATTTGTTGTTTCTTCTTTTTCGATTATTTTACCTTTTTATTGGAAATCCATAAATTTTAACGTATCTAAAATCGGAATAATATTATTAATATTTATGCTTGCAGGAGCTTTAGGAGTTATAACAAGCCCTATATTAGAGCGAAAAGTCGGGATAAAAAATGTTTTTTATATATCTTTAATAACAGTAACTCCTTTAGGAATAATTTTTTATTTTTGCAAAGGAAGCGGGATTATCGGTTTAATATCATTTATACTTATAGGTTTTGTAAGTTTTCTTGCGGTTCCCGTTAATATGTCGTTAGCACAAAAGCTTATGCCTGAATTTAAAAGTATGATTTCAGGTTTTATCGGCGGATTCAGCTGGGGTGTTATAGGAATAATTCTGCCTGTTATAAGCATTTTAGCCGAAAAATGCGGGATTATTAATATATTATTATTAATGACATTCATTCCGTTATTATTTTCATATTTTATAAAATATTTACCAAAAGAATAGAAAATAAAAAAGAGGAAGACCTAATAAATTAGGTCTTCCTCATTATAATCAGTATTTATAGAATTTTATAATCCGGGTTCTTCTTCAGGTACTGTCGGTTCCGTTGGTTCCGGCGGACATGAGGGTTGATCAGGCTGCTCCGGTTGATCAGGTTGTTCCGGTTGAGGAGGCTGCTCCGGTTGATCAGGCTGCTCCGCTTGAGGAGGAGGATCGGGTTCTCCCGGATCCGGTTCTCTTGGCGGATTATCCGGACCAATATCTACAGGATCTGTATTTGAAGGCTCTGGTTGGTCTGTATCCGTCGGTTTTTGATCCCAATCTGTTTCACCCGGCAATGTAGGTCCCGATGGGTCCGTCGTTGGTGTATCCGTTGGATCTTCAGGTGGAATATCTTCTCCCGTCGGATTTGGAGGTATATCTGTCGGGAACTCAGGTTCTGTAGATCCAGTCGGTTCTGTTGGTTCTGTTGGTTCAGTCGGTTCTGTTGGTTCAGTCGGTTCTGTTGGTCCTGTTGGTCCTGTTGGTCCAGTCGGTCCAGTCGGTCCTGTAGGT
>CANQAL010000029.1 GCA_947589255.1 Candidatus Gastranaerophilales bacterium
CCTTATTCATTTCTATATGGGAAATTTTGCACATAAAGATGATGCAAATTCACGAAAAACGTTTGATAAATTATGCAAACAGTTAGAAAAGAAACAAGGAAATAACAATTAATTATTTTAAATTATAAAATAAACGAATAAAAATAACCCACTGCGGGTTATTTTTTTGTGCCCGATGGGAGTTGAACCCACATCTAAAGACTTCGGAGATCTTTGCTCTATCCTGTTAAGCTACGGACACTTATAAAACAATAATATAATAATATTATTAAATTCTCAAATTTGAATTAAAAGTGTTAAATATATTATTTTTATACTGATTATCGGCATTTCCTTTATAATATAAATCAGATTTTGTAACTTTTTTAACAGGATTATTATTTGTAAATTCTTTAAAAATGTTATTATTTTTAACCGCAATATCTGTTTTCAAAGCATCATATTTCATTTTTCTTTGCAAACTTTCGGGAGTTTCTCCCGTTTTTTCGAGCTGTTTTTTATAGGCTCTGTTTGCCAGCAGGTTTTTAATAATAGGCATAACAACATTACTTACAAGTATAAGATAAAGAATTGTTGAAATAATAAGAGTACCGTCAACGGCACCAACCATATCATCAAAGGCTTTCCCGTTATATAAATTTTTAAATCCCGATTTTTTAGATACATCTGCATCAATCGCAATATCAAAAAGTTTTGCGGTAGGAACCGCCGCATTCAAATCCGGTTCTTTTACTTTAAGGAAATCCCATAATTCTTTAGGTTGTGATTTCATTTTTCCTTTTATAGCCAGCCCTAATGAATTTATTGAGTTTTTAACACTTTTCCAGAACGGAAGAATATGACTTGTATCGCACAATTCTTTTTCCGTAACACCCGCAGCAGGAGCAACAATATTTTTAAGATTATACTCCGTAATTCTTGTTGTAAATTCTCCGCCCTCAAGTTTCTTTCTTAAAGCATTATTAATCATTGAAGGAAAAACGGTTGTTAATACCAAATCCAAACCCAGTTCTATTCTTTCCTGATTTATTAAATAATCTTTATTTTCTCGATTACTCTTTTTTAAGGCATTTATCTGTGCAAGATGGCTTGAAAAAATACTTAATGCATTTAATGCAATCATAATTATCGGCACATCTTTACTTTTTTCAAAGATAAAATTAGCCATTTTGTTGCAAATGTTGTATAGCGCGCTTCTGCTCAAAAACTTTTTGCGAAATTTGTAAAGCGGACCGAATATGTTTTTACTTAATAATTCAAATTTCATATTCATTTAGTACCGCCATTCTTTGTTTTAGGCTCATCTTCTTTTAATATTTCGGATATTTTCCTTAATTTTTCACATATTTTAAGGACAAAATCCTTCTTATGTTTAAACCAAATTCTAACCTTTCGGCATCTTGACCTTAAGACAGTTTTAAAAGAATCCTCCCAAGTCTTATTTTCTTTAATAACCCCGGATAGCAAGTCCTGTACATCCCCTGTTAACGGGGCATCTATATTAGAATTAGAAAATAATACCATAAATGCAATTGCAAAAATTGAACCTAAAGAGGCATTATATTGTTTAAGCAATTTTTTTGCCATTAACGGCTCAAATTCAAACATTTTCTGTATTTTATCGGGTAAGAAATACCTGTACAGAAAATTATCTTTCAATGGTGCAATGCTCTTTGTTGTCAATCTGATAAATAATGAGCGGATAGCAACACCCGTACAACCGCCTACCATAGCTTTTGAAGCTGATTTTATAGCCGAATCAACCTTTTTATCCTCAGATGCAAATTTTAAATCTATCAATGGCTGCAAAAATAAAGCAGTCGCTGCCAAAAATAACCTCTGTTCGGGCATACTTATATATTCTCCGCCTACCTTTGCTATTTTTGCCATTATTTCTGGAAAATATTTAGGATGCTGCGGAAAGCTTTTAAATGAAGGGCAAGATTTACTTTTCTTGTCATATGTATAAGGGAAAGAACTTATTTTCATTTTTATATTCGGGCTTGCTATCGTTAATCTAAAAATAAAGAGCATGAATATTTTGACAAATTATTTTGAAATGTTAATTTTTCTTTACAAGAATTAACATTAAACGCAAAAATTTAAATCATGATTTTTAAAATATCAGTCAGGAGTAATTCATGAAAATTTCACCTATTTGTGCAAAAGGTTATTCATATAAAAGTTCGCATGCCTCCTTAAAAAGGAATGCAAATGAAATAAAAAATAAGCCCATACAAAATTCTCCTTCGTTTAAAAGTATTTATGTCGATTATGTTGCAGATATAGGACTTGCAAAAGAGGGAATGTATCCTGCCAGATTTAAGCCGCAGGATTCTTTGGCACTTAACGAAATTTCATATTTATACCCTAATCAGGACTGTTTTATTTGCGAAGGATTTGCAGGCCGTCCCCGTCTGGAATACAGAGAAAGACCCATGCAGGTTCAGTCGTTTGAAAGAACTCTTGCGCCTGTGTACAAAATGGAAATTGAATATACCGATAAAGATTACCCCTGTATTCCTCTTATAATATATCCGAATGATGATTTAAACTTCATTATAGGAACACCTTCTTATATATCAACAAACCCTTCATTGGCATATACCGTTCAAGCGGGTTATGAAGTACACAAAAAAATACTTGAAAAGAAATATCAAATTCTAGATATTATCGGAAAAAACGAAGAAGTGGATTTTGGCGGTGAAGGTTTAATGGAAAAAGCTCATAGAGCCGTAAAAGATGTTGAAATTGCCGTAACCAGATATTTGGTTGAATGTGCATATTTAGCATTATCCGACAGAGCCTCCGCCAGACAAATTTATGCATCTAACTTCCCAAAAATTCAATCAAGATTAACTCAAAGCAGAAGACTTGATTTAACAACAAGCCTTTCAAAAAAACCCGATAAAACGACTAAAAATTCCGAAATGCTTGATATTTGTGCATTCGCTATACAAAAATACCCGAATATGGAGGAAAATCTTAAAAGGATAGAAGAAGTCCATAATTATATGCGTGAAGTCGGAATGACACTTGAAAACAGTGAAGATTTGGTTGAATAAAAAAAGAGAGCATCCCGTAAGCCGGATTCTGTTTTAAAGCAATTATCTGTCTTGACTGAAAGTTACCTTGCAGTTCTTTGCGATTTTCAAAAAGACGGCGGGTCACCTTAACCTTTTTATCAATCTTGCACCCGAACGGAGTTTACCCGGCAGATACCTTTCGATATCCCCTGTAGTCTTTTACACTACCGTTGCACCTGAACCGTTTATAGGTTGTTTACTTTTCTGTGGCACTTGTCCTTGGGTCGCCCCAGGCGGATGTTATCCGTCGTTCTGCCCTTGGGTGTCCGGACTTTCCTCATATAATTTCTTATACGCAATTGCTCGGATACTCTCTTTTTTATTATACTAAAAAATTATCTTTCTTTAAATTTATCTGCAATATCTTTAGGTAATTTTATATCCTGAATGGACATCTGGAATTTCTTCATCTGGGCAAGTTTTGCCTGTTCTTCTTCCAAATCTCTTGTTTTTACAGACATATTTTTCATTGTCTTTTGAAATGTCGATTCAGCCTTCCCTGTTGCAATATGCAGTATTAAGTCATCTATATTATCATCCTGAAGAGAATACAAATTCCCAAGACTTTGAGCTGATGTACCGTACGGCAGAGAATATAACCACCTTATAGAATTTATATCCCTTTGCGATAACCTTACCTGCCCGTATTGGTGAGGTGTATACATTATATCACCTGTGTCTTTTGAATGTCCTAACCCCAATGCATGCCCGATTTCATGCAATATTGTATGATACACTTCATTTTCATCCATATACTGTTTGTGTAGAATACCATCGGATATTCCGATAGATACTTCAGCGGAATACAGCCTCGAGTCTGCATCAAAATTAAAAGCACAATTCCCCAGAGATTTTCTGTCTACTCTTCGCCATTCAACGTTTATTTGAGATTCATTTAAAGTATTAACTATATAAAAGCTGACTTTTCCTCCGCTTGCCTGTTCCCAGTACCTGAAAGCCTCAATTACCATATTTATATATGCATATTTATCCGCATCAGTCATTGAATAAAACGAACAAGGCGCAATATATACAGGTAAAGGAATACACTGATCGGGCCATCTTATCAGCTTCCCGTTTTTTAAATGCTCGTTTAAATAAGTAATTCTTTTCATTTAATTCTTTTGTCTGCTTTCTTCCTGCTTTATAAACTCGCACATTTCTTCAAGCCGAGTATCTTCCATAGCCTTTATAAGTTCGTCCGCATTTTTAAATTTACCTATCGCAAATCCTGTTTCTGCCAATAACACACAATTATTGCATAATCTATATTTATTATATTGTATGGAACCGGCTAAAGGCATCGTTTTCCCGCAGCAGGAGCACTCAAACATTTCATCGGCAAGCGAGGGGTCTTCTTCCAAATCATCCAGCCTCATTTGTTCAACCACTGCCTGCATATCTTCTATTATTTTTAATTTTTCTTCTTTATTCATTTTTTTCACTTACTTTAGTATAACATATTTATTTTTTTAATTTATATATTTCAAATTGTATTTGATTTCCTGCCGTTTTTTCAAACTGATATTTTTCTTTTATATATTCATACAGTTTTTTTCCATATGTTTTTTTAAAAGAAGCATCAGGATAATCAGTATATAATAAATTTGAAACAGCTATATAATCAGGTTCATTCGTTATAATATTGTTCATAACATTATCCATCCCGTACATTTCTGCATATACAGGATTTAAATTAAAATATTTATCGTTTGATTTTATTTCTTCGGCAAAGTTTATAATGCTTCCTTCAGGAAGTATAAGCAATGTCTTATTTTTAGAAATATTTTCATTTATATAATTATCTAATTCGGTTGTTGCATTAATATAAATAGGATTTATTTTTATATTTAATTTTCCTATATTTACATTTTCATATGTATTTTTTTGAACACAATTTATTGTATAAACAACAAAAAACAATAAACACAATATATATAAAACAGTTTTTCGGGATGAAAAAATATTATATATAACAGTAAATACAGATGAAAGCAATATCGGTAAAAAATATGTTCCGTATATATCTAAAGCTATTCCGCCTATACATTTTATTGAAGTCAAAAAGCCAGTCAATAAATAACACAATATAATAAAATCTTTTTGAGTTAATTTTTTATTTTTAATGAAAGTTATAAAATAATTAATAATAAAAATAAATGAAATATAACCTGTAATTCTGAAAAAATGCGGTGCCGAAAGATTTAATACAGAATATATTGCATTTTTAAAGGAATCAACTGACGGGACAAATCCGTAAAAATGATAAAAATATTTTACGGAATCTGATTTTACAAGTTCATTTATATATTTATATGATTCATAAATATCATTAATTGAACATTTTTGTAAAAACAAAATAATAATACTTAAAACCGGAAATATTAAAAATGAAAACAAAAGAATTAAACAACGATTAATTTTAATTCTTTTTATACAAATTATCATTAAAAGTAAAATTATAAAAAAAGCAAAATCATATTTACAACTTACCGAAAATCCATAAAATAAAAATGTTAAAAATAAATATATAAATTTATCGTTATGTAAATACTTAAATAAACAATAAATTGAAATTAAAATTCCGAATAATGCCCATAAAATTGAATAAGAATAAGGTGTTATCCAATTTGAATTTGAAGGATAAAAAACGCATGAAGGTATAAAACCCAATGTAAGCAAAAATGAAATATTCTTATTTAAAAAAAATGTATTTATTTTAAAAATTAATATCAGCGATAAATAAGATAAAATAAATCCTAAGAATAAAAACACATTTACCCCGGAACCCGCTATTTTTAATAATAAAGTATTAATAAAATATCCTAAAGGTCCGTATATATTAATAATATCACGATTTAAAACAATTCCTTGCGACATTCTGTAAGGAATATAAAATTCCCGCCCAATATCAGAATAAGGAGCATAAATATTTCTTCCAAAGAAATAAAAGCCTGCCGTCATTATGATTAAAATAACCGCTAAATAAACCAAGTCATATTTTTTTACTGATAAATAAAATAATTTCATAGTTTTATACAAATATTATATCAAATTAAATATTTTTAAATTAAAATGTAAATATGAGGTTTCAAAGATTATCTAATATAAATACAAAAAGAGATGCGTGGGTTGAAATAAATCTTGACGCAATAGAAAAAAATATAAATGAATTAAAATCATTTATCCGCAAAGACAGTAAAATTCTTGCAGTAGTAAAAGCTGATGCATACGGACATGGCAGTATAATGATCGCCCCAACTCTTTTAGCATCGGGAGTTGATTATCTTGGTGTAGCTTCAATAGATGAAGGAATGGAGCTTAGAAATAATAAATTTACATGTCCCATACTGGTACTGGGTGCAGCTCCCGTTTGGGCTTTTGATTATGCAGCACAAAATAATATTTCACTATCTTTATTTTTAAAAAACCATATAGAAGCCGCAGAATTAACTTATAAAAAAACGGGACTAAAAACAAAAGCACATATAAAACTTGACACGGGGATGAACAGAATCGGAGTTCAAAAAGAAGAGGCTATTGGCTTTATTAAAGAAGTTCAAAACTGTAATTTTATAGAACTTCAAGGAATTTTTACACATTTTGCCTGCGCGGAAGATGAAGAAAAAACAAACGAACAATTAAATATTTGGAACGAGATAATTAAAAATACCGACACAAAAGGATTAATTCTTCATTGCTTTAATACGGCGGCAGCAATATCTCAATATAAAGAGGATGAATATAATATGGTAAGGCTCGGGCTGGCATTATACGGACTTTTACCCGACCTGCCTGATTTTGCGAAAAAAATTCCGAACCTAACTCCCGCAATGAGTTTAAAAGGAAGAATTACCAACATTCATACGGCACATAAAGGAAGCGGTGTAAGTTACAGTCACACATTTAAAACAAAAAAAGAAACCAAAATAGCTACAATTCCCATAGGATATGCCGATGGTGTAGACAGAAGATTATCAAATAAAATCTTTGGGATATTAAACGGGGAAAAAGTTCCTCAAATCGGCAATATTACTATGGATCAGATGATGTTTGATATAACAGGCATTACTGCAAATGAAGGCGATGTAATAACCTTAATCGGTCAAGACGGCAATGAAAATATATCAATTAACACTTGGGCGGAAATTTTAGGCACTATTAATTATGAATTAATTTGCAGGCTTAAAGCCCGTCTATCAAGAGTTTACACAAGATAAGTTTATATATCGTCAATATTAAAATCTTCATTATTAACTTCACGAATAAAGGCATTCCAAGCATTAAAATAGTCGGCAATTGCATAAGTATGCGCTACCGTAATCATTCTGTATGATTCTTCCATCGTAATTAAAGTTGTCAAATCAATTTTATCTTCAAGATAACTTTTTCTTGATGCATTAATTAAATCTTCGGAATTTTTTAAAAGCTTATCATTATAACTCCTTAAATGGATTTGAGCCAAAAGAAATTTTTCATAAGTTTTTCTTAAATCATTTAAAGCCTTATTTTTTACGGATTCGTAGTTTAAATTTGCTTGTTCTAATTTTAATTGAGCATTTTTTATTTCGGGAGTATATCTGTATAAAAGGGGAATATTAACGATATTTGCAGAAACATATGCACCGTGTTTAAATGTTGAAGCTTCAGCTTGACTTGGATTTTGATATGAATATCCGCCCGAAACTTCTATATCGGGGATTTTTTGTTTTAAAATAACGTTTAAATTATTTTTTGCAACATCTATATTTTCAAGTGCAATTTTAATATCAAAACGATTATTTAATGCTTTATCGGCAATATTTTCAAAATCAGGCATTTGAAAATCGGCTTCGGGAGTGACTAAGGGCATATAATCTTTTGTAAATTTATCTTCTTTTGTATCATAAAATTCCTGCGGAGAATTAATTACTTTATTAAAATCATAAACAGCCGTTTTGACATCGTATTTAGAAGAATTAACCTCCATTATAATCTGATTTAACAATAATTGAGCCTGCAGGACATCTGTTTCATCAACATTGCCTGATTTATATTTACTTTTAGCTTTATCAAGCATTTTATTTAAAAGTACTTCCTGCTCCATCATGGTGTTAAGAACTGATTTTTTAGCAAGAAGGTTTGTATATGCTTCTCTTACATCCATTTTTAAATCAAATTCACTATATTCGACCTGAGCGCTTGTCAGATCATAAACAGCATTCGCATATTGTTTTCTGGCATACCTTTTACCGATTTCAACCGTTTGAGTAATTCCAATCTGCTGAGGATTACCTTTTCCCGCCTTGCCAAAATTATAAAAAACACCGGCTTCCGGATTTTGCAGACGATTTGCAGATTTGATATTATTTTTCTCTATTTCTTTGTTTAATCTTGAAGAACGAATATCAAGATTATTTTTAACTGCGATATCAACAGCTTCATTTATATTTACCTTTACCGGCTGAACAACTGCAAAAGCATTAGTAAAATTTATAAAAATAAATAATATAATCAGTATTATTTTTTTCAATTCAAACTCCATAAAATATGTTCGGCTCTTAAAAATTATAGTTTTTATTATAAAACAAATAAAAATAACATAAAATGCATAAATTTTGGAGTAAAATTGTATAAAATTTTATGCATTTTTAATAAAAACGCAAATTTTTTATTAAATTTTGCAATTTTAGATATTAAAAATTTAAAAAGTACAATTAAAAATTGAGGTTTTTGAAAAATTTTTATCGTTTTTTGAAAATTTTTTAAAAAAAGTATGGACATTTACTCCAAATTGTAGTAATATATAATCAGAAATGGAGAGTTTATATGAAGGTTTCTGCTGTAGGTTTCTTATTCCAAAATAAGACTAAAGGTCGTATATTACCGCATAAAGAATATACCTGTATAATACACAAAGAAAGACCTGACGGTAACTATACAAGGAATGTTATTAATCAAAACAATAAATCTGTTATATGCACTATATCCCCCGAACTTGCAGAAGCAGAAATATCAAAGCAATTAAAATCACTGACAAATCCGCCTAAATTTGTAGGTGCAACCATCCAAGACGGAAGAAAAGAAACCGAAGTTCAATCTTTTCTGTCAGATAAATTATTTTGGGTCAGAACAAAAGATGAAAACGGCAAAAATAAACTAAGAGTTTGTTCCCCAAAACAGACACAAAGAATTTTAGCTAAAAATCTGTACTTATATGCTTAATTAAATACTGCTGAATATTGAATAATATATAAATAATCCTGCAAGGATTAATATTACTCCGCTTATCTTCATTAAAACTTCAGAGTATTTTACAAGTGTATTTGTATGTTTTAATGTTGACGTAAACAGTGCAAAAACAATAATAATAACACATTGACCGAGTGCAAAGGCAAATAAAAGCGCAACAGAAAAGAGGATATTAGTCGATATCGTTGCAACCGCCATTATACTTGCTAAAATCGGAGAAGAACAAGGACTTGAAGCTAAAGCAAAAAATGCTCCGACTAAAAACGGAAATAAAATTAAACCTCCGTTTCTATTTTGAGGCATTTTCTTTACTATAGCAGGGAAATTAATATCAATAAATCCTACAAGATTTAACCCCATTATAATTATTACAGAAGCAAACAGCAATATAACAACGGGAGAAGCAAAACTTGTAAATGCTCTGCCAGTTATTGCACATAATACACCTATAATGCTCAGAATTAAAGATAATCCTAAAGAGAAAAAGACCATTTGAACAAATAATCTTTTATTGCTTTCTTTTGAATATCCTCCTACATACCCTATAATAAGAGGTAAAATACCTAAACTGCAGGGTGATAGCGATGCCAGCACTCCTGCAAAAAAAGCAATTACAATTAATAACGGCATTATTACGGTATTACCGCTTAAATACACAGAAAATGCCTGTAAGAGGTTATCCATTAATAGCTTCCTCTATTTCGCTTATCAATACTTCCTTTGTAACGGCACCTTCTATTTTATTAATTTGATTACCGTTTTCATCTAAAAATATCATTGTGGGTACAAGTACAATATTATATTTTTTTAAATAGTCTTTAACTTTTCTGTTTTTATCAAGTGCATTAATCATTACAAAATTAATTCTGCCTGTATAATCACCTTCTACTTCTTTTAAAATACCTTTCATTTTTTGGCAATCCATACACATTGAAGATGTAAATGCCATTAATACAGGTAAATTATTCTCTTTTGCATTTGCCATTATATCAACGGAATTCCTGCTCATAAACAAATATGCGCAAATGGGTACAATTAAAATTAATAAAATAGTTATAATGTTTTTCATGTTATTTCCTCCTGTGAATAAACATTACACTAAATTAGTATAAAACTAAATTATCTATATAGGTATAATATAAATATTATTTATATTCTTGTAATTTTTTTACAAATAAAGGTGTTATTAAATTCCAAGCAGCTTCATTCGGATGTTGGTCAGCTGAATTTATATAGTATTCATCACCCAATTTTATATCTGTTAACTCTGACGTCTTTATAATTATAAAACCATCTTTCCTTAACTTCTCAACATTTTCTTTATTTAATACTTCAGGACAATTATTAAACCAAGAATCTTTCGATTCATAATCAAAAATAACAAACTTTGTATTCTTCCAATGTTTTTCAACTTCGTTTTTTGATTCAATTAAATGCTTTTCTAAAAACTCAAACCCGTTTCTTTTTGCCTGCCATTTTGTAATATTATAAAGAATTAACTCATTATATACCCGAGAATAAGGTATATTTTGCAATCTGTGTTCTTCTTTTAATCCGTCTTTTGTACTATTATATTTTAAGTCATTATATCTTATTCTATATCCCCATTTATACAACCAGGGATATTTATATATTCTAAAAATATGATTTGATATGTAAAGATAAATAATATATTCAGGTTCAGGCATTGATTTATAAAAATCCTCCTGTTTTAACTGATATAACATATGTTGTGTACCATTACAGCTCATTGCTCTGTTATAGACACTTCTTTTCATAAGCTTTGATAGCTTATAATAAAAAGTTTGATTTTCCTTTAATCGATGCCCCCCAAGCAAATGAACCTCCAAACAATATTATTGGCTTTTTATTTCCACCCTTATAATAAATCGGTTTCCTAAATTTATCATGTGCGAATAATGCAGGATCATCGATATAATATTCATTTTGTACAAAAATTCTATATTTTTCATTATATGACAATTTGTCATACTGATTTCCCATTTGAAAAAATGGGGTCCCATCATTATCGTTTTTGTATAAGATATATTCACAAATTAACAAAATTAAAAATATAATAATTATGTTAAATATAATTATTTTGAATATTTTCATATCTTTTACCTATATATATATGAAAATATTAGTATATAAAAATTATAAAATCAATTTTTAAATATCTTCAGGAATATATAATTCCGTTTTATCAAGCTTATTGCGAATTTCACTGTATGAATATGTTTTATAAGTAATATTTTGATATTCTCTAACGATATTAATAATATCATCAGTATTTAATCTTATAATTCTTCTTCCGATTTTATTTTCCAAAATATATGCCATAACTTTGTACCTCCATAAAATAAATCGGCTTTAAAAATCAAAACTTAAATAAAATACTCCTTTCAGGCTATAAATAAATATTGTAATTTTATACACCTGTCTAATTTAACCTTAAAAACTTAAATGTTAAATAATATTTGAAATCAGACGGAGGAAGAGGATACTATGAGTAATACTATTATTAAAGCACCTTGCGTAAATTTATCTTCATTAGAAACATTATTTATTGAAATGACTGCACAAAACTGCAATTTAAAATGTAAAAATTGCTATATAAATTTTAATGAAAAAAAATTAAAAGATTTTATTCCGATTGAAAAAGTAAAACAAGCACTTATTAACATCGACAGAGAAAATTTAAAATATATATATTTTACCGGCGCTGAGCCGATGCTTCATCCGGATTTTAATCACATATTAAGATTATGCCTTAAATATTCCTCTGTTATTATAAATACAAATGCCGTAAATATTAATGACAAAAAAGCGAGATTTTTAAGAAAAGTTGAAGAAGAAAATAATCTTGACAATGAAATTATATTTATGATAAGTATCGATCATTATAATGAGAAGGAAAATGACTTAATCAGAGGAAGAGGCTCATACAGAAAAGCAATACATGCTATACAAAGTCTTATTAAATATGATTTCAACCCGATATTAACTATTGTAAATTATCAAAATATTGATGAAATTGAGTTAAAAAATAAATTTAAAGAATTGTGTTTATCATTTAATTTTGAAACAACCGATATTAATTTTAAAATTATTCCATATATTGATAAAAATAAAATGTGCGAGTTATCAGAAAGTACCGATTATGAAAATCTAAATGTAGATTGTACAAAAAGCAGGACCCTAACTTTAAACGGAATATTTTCATGCCCGTTATTATCAAGTGACAATCGAGGGAAGTGCGGAAATGATTTAACAGATTATTCAAAAAGAAATTATCTTGAAACATCTTACTGTGCACAGTGTTGCAGGTATAACAGAAAATTATTTTTACTCGATTTGTAACAAAATATTAAGATTTTAAATAAAAAAGGCATGAATTAAAAACAAAAAGTTTTCATGTATATAAGAGGATAAATCGAGGAAAAAAGAGATGGCTTACGCATTATTTGCACAGAGGAAATTAGTATTAACAGGAGAGCTAAACTGCTTACAATTGCAGCAGACTCAAAGGTCAAATGAGCAATATGCATTAGCAACACAGACCTTAAGTCTACAACAGCAAATGTCAAGTATGCAAGCATCTCAATCAACAGAACTAGCAAATGAATATGATAAACTTGCAAAAGCTTCTAATGATACTGAACGTAATTCAATTAATGCAGAAATAAAATCAATGGAAGAAGGTTTTCAGTCAGAACTTGATGCAATAAACAGACAAATATATCAGGTATCCGTTAAAGAAAATACAATAGAAATGGCTGTAAAAAGATTAGATACTGAAGTTACCGCAGTAGAAAAACAACTGGAAGAATTAGAAAAAGCAGAAGGAGAAGGAATCGATCGATCACAACCGAAATTCAGCGGTATAAGCTAATTATAATAATTAAGATAAATAAAAAGAGGAAATATATTTTCCTCTTTTTTCGTATATATAATATTTTTCTATTTCTTTATGTATGATATAATTTTGTCGTGAGTAATCTTGGTAAGTTATGAGATTTAGTTACAGACAGTTAATTACGAGTTCAATATTATTAAGTGCATTGTTATTACAAATGCAAAGTTTGGCATATGCGGAAAACAGCAATGTTATAACAGATATATCAGATAATTCAAAAATAACGAAAATAGAATTTGAAGGAAATCATCTTATAAATGATTCGGATATAGTAAAAGTAATGAATATGCAGATAGGTGATGTATACAGTAAAGAAATGGTACAGCAAAACCTAAAAGCGATTTATAAAACCGGGAATTTTTCCGAAAAAATGAAAGCAATTCCCATCCCGACTGATTCTGATTCCCTGACATTAAGAATTTATTTAGAAGAAAATATTCCCATAACAGATTTTGCCGTTAGCGGTAATACCGTTATATCAACGGGAGAAATATTAAGTATATTAAATCCTTTAGAAGGACAGCCTCAAAATTTAAAGACACTCGGTGATGCCGTAGCACAAATTGAAGATTTGTATGCGTCAAAAGGATATGTACTCGCAAGAGTTTCTAATGTACAGGATGATCCTGACGGATGTGTCAATATTGAAATGGAAGAAGGGATAATTAATTCAATTTCATTTGAAGGAAATAAAAAAACAAAAGATTTTGTAATTGAAAGAAATATACTATCCACTCCGGGGAGTGTTTATAATGAAAATACATTAAAAGCTGATTTAACAAGGTTATATGCAACACAAGCATTTAGAGATGTAAATCGTAAAATTGAAAAAAGCGAAGAAGGAGAAAATCTTTACGACATAACAATAGTCTTAGAAGAACAAAGGACAGGGACAATCTCACTTGGCGGCGGACTTGATACGGCTACAGGGTTATTCGGGCAGGCAGGATTTGTAGAAAATAACTTTATGGGAAACGGGCAAAGAGTAGGTATCAACTTTATGGCAGGTACCGGGGTAATAATGTCAGACAGCTCTACCATCGACCATGCTAACTTACAGGCAGAAGTCAGCTTTTTTGAACCACGATTAAAAGGAACGGATAATTCATTATTAATTAAAGCATTCGGAAGAGATTTCGGCAGTTATCAGGTTCCGTTAGCGATTGAACAAAGATATGGTGCCGAAGTAGTTTTATCAAGACCGTTTAAAACATATAATAATTTAATGGCATCATTTAAACTTGGCGGGGAACACATAAGA
Organism: Candidatus Gastranaerophilales bacterium; assembly: GCA_947589255.1. Taxonomy (GTDB): domain Bacteria; phylum Cyanobacteriota; class Vampirovibrionia; order Gastranaerophilales; family Gastranaerophilaceae; genus Avigastranaerophilus. The sequence continues at coordinate 14,498 of CANQAL010000029.1, forward strand.
GTTAAAGAAGGCGATGCAAATAAAATTGCTTCTCTATATAGAGCTCATAATATTCCGATATCTGAAAGAGCAAAACAACTTCAAGGCGGTACATATTTAACATTAGGTCCAAGCCTTGTTTATGATACCAGAGATAACATGCTTAACCCAAGAAATGGGGTCATAGCTTCATTAAGATTTAGCGAAAATATAAATATAACAGACTTAGATTACACCCATGGCACACTTTCAGGAGGAATTAAGAAATATTTCCCCGTTATGAAGAAGTCATCATTCTCTTTAGCTGCAAGAGCAGCAGGAAAAATTCACGGCGATATGCCTGAAGTTATGGCATACAGCATGGGTGGTCCTTATACCGTCAGAGGTTACAGGATGAGTACAATAGGTACCGGCGAAGGATTTATGATGGGCAGTGCCGAACTTACAACTCCGTTTTTCTTCTTAGATCGAATAAAAAATGCTGAATTTCTTGATAACATTAAATTTTCTATGTTCGTTGATGCAGGACAATTATTTAACGGAAGTATAACAAATAAATTATATAATAGACCCGAATATGGTATAGCAGGCGGTATCGGAATCAAACTGTTTATTCCGGGTGTAGGACCTTTATCTATTGATTACGGTATTCCATTCACTAATGTAGGAAGCGGTAATAAACGAGGCGCATTCTCCTTTGGAGTCGGAGATATATTCTAATGTCTTTTAAAGTATTATGTAAGAATCTTAATGATACGGAAAAACTTGCCGAAAAACTTGCCAATATTATTAAAGATGAAGGCGCTTTTATTTGCTTATACGGGACTGTCGGAGCAGGAAAAACTGCTTTTTCCAAGTTTATTTGCAAATACCTTGAAGTTAAAGAAAAAGTAACAAGTCCCAGTTTTGTTATTTTAAATGAATATAAAAGCGGATTAATTCCTGTTTATCATTTTGACTTATACAGACTGGAGAATGAAGGTACTGGCACAATAACATCAGAACTTGAAGAATATTCGGAAGGCAGAATACTTACACTGGTTGAATGGGCAGAATTTTCACAAAATTCTCTTCCTTTTGATAGAATAGAATTAACGATAACATATATAGATGATACCAAAAGAGAATTTGAATTCTCCGCCTATGGCGATAAAAGTAACAGAATAATAAGAGAATTTAATAATGTTAATACTGGCATTTGATACTTGTTTTAATAAATCTTATATAGCTTTAAGTAAAGATAATAAGATAATTGAGTCTAAAATTATAGAAAATACCGACACAAACTACCATAGTGCATTTTTAATATCATCAATAAGAGATTTATTACGGAATAATAATCTTTACATAAAAGATATTGATATAATAGGTGTTAATATCGGTCCAGGAAGTTTTACAGGCATTAGAGCCGGTATTACGATTGCACGAGTTCTTGCTCAGCAATTCAATATAAAAATATGTCCTGTTACCTCTTTAAATATACTATCTCGTCTTAACAAGACAGAGGATACAACAATAACGGTAACCGATGCAAGGAAAAACAAAGTATATTTTGCTCAATATAAAGGAAGAAAAGCAATAACAGAGCCAACACTTATAATAAAAGATGAATTATACGATAAAATAACCAATAATACTTTTATTATTACTGATGCATCAATACAAGAATACTTGGAGGCGAAAGGAATAAAAGCTTATAATTTTGAAGAATCAAAAGAAAATTTTGCAGTTTGCATGATTGAAATAATAAAAGAAAAAATAAAAAACAATAA
>CANQAL010000030.1 GCA_947589255.1 Candidatus Gastranaerophilales bacterium
GAAACATATAAAAAAATTAAACAAATTGATAAATATGATACGGTATGTAAAAACCTTAAAAAATATGCAAAAGCCCAGAGAAAACCGCCTGTAAATGCTTCTTACGAAGAAATTGACAGCTGTTACGGGGTAATGAGTAAATATATTATTATTCCGGGAATAAATGACAACAAAGAAGAAATTGATAATTGGTTAAAATTTAATAAAGAAAATAATATAGAAAAAATAATACTTGACATTGAAAACAGCTGGTTAAAAATATACAGGGTTGAAAAACCTGACCAAAGAGTTATTGATTTAATGAAATATGTCGTAAATAAGTCAAAAGAAATGAATTTCTTTAAACTTGAATTTTACGACAGATCAAGATACCTTATTGAAAATTATTAATTTATACTTCAAATCCGCTGAATACTATTGCACTATTCATTAAAGATGTTTCTTGTTTTACATTTTTAAAGAAGTCCCTGACTAATATTGCATTATTCTGCAAAAGTTCAAATCTGTTATTTTTAAAGAAATCCTCCAACTGTTCGCCTGCTTGAAGGTATTTTCTGTTTTTAACATAAAGTTTAAAATTTTTATTTCTTTTTGTTATTTTTTTAACGGCAAAGGATAAAATCATCGGGAACATATCAACATAACCTTGCGAAATAACATAATCAAAAATATAATTTTTATTATCAAAAGTTAAGATTTTTATAACGGCTTTAATATTTTTAGAGTCATTATCTTCTACAATATATTTAAAACTTGTATCTGAATGAAGTCCTTGCGCAAACTTATCGTATAATTCCTCTTTTTCTCGTGAAAGAGAGTATTTATAAAGAGAATTAATATTTTCATTATAAAAATCAATACACCTTTTAGCATCGGAATTTTTAAAATTCTTAAATTGAGTTTCATCAATATTTTCCGTTAAAAAATTAATATTGGAAACAGACCAAAAAGACTCTGTAGAACAAAATCTAAACCCGCACCCTTTAACAAATAAATCAATCATTTCATTTTGATTATCATTAACCGATACACTGAAAGTATCAACACCTCTTGCACCGAATTTGGCAATTATATATTCGATAAGCTGTTTGCCTTCTTCATGGGAGTTTTTATCAAGAAACAGTCTTTTTATCTGCCACTTATAAGGGTTCCCCCAAATAGCTTTAACCGTTACCAAACCTTTTAAGTTGCTATTATTATCCGAAACAACATAAGTTTCGGGGAATTTTCTAAAATGAACGCTGTAGAATAAATTTTGCAAATATGTAATAGGAACAGAACCTAAAAACAGCCGTCTATAGTTTAAAATATTGTCAGAACAAACTACAGACATTAATTTTTTAATATTAATCAAATCACCAAAACCGATTTTTTTAATCTTAGCCATATATAAACTCCATTATTATGATATCTTTTTTTTGAATTATGTTCAAGAATGATATTGGAAAAATTAAAAAAAAATTAATATCTGTTGAGAATAAAAATTGATAATTTATAATATTAAAAGGGAAAGAATCAGAGGAAATATGAAAAAATTTTTTGAAAATAAATTAAATAAAAATAACCCTTTTATAAACAGTAACGGAGAAAATAAAGAAACTATGACCGAGGAAAATAAAGAACAAAAAAATATTGAAGAAATAAAAGAAGAAACAGACACAAAAGAAACCGCACAAGAAACTATAGAAGAAAAAGCTTCCGAAGAAACAAGTTCTGAAGAAGACATTACAAACAAATTAAAAACAGACTTTGAAAATTTAAATAATCAATATATAAGACTTGCCGCAGATTTTGAAAATTACAGAAAAAGACAAGCGCAAGAAAGAGAAGAACTTTTAAAATACGGTGCGCAAGAGTGCATGAAAAAAGTTATTGAAGTAGTAGATAACTTTGACAGAGCATTAACCTCGGTAGAAAAAATAGATAACATTGATAAAATGAAAGAAACTTTTTATATTTTAAATAAACAATTAACAGACTCCCTTGGGAAATTGGGATTAGAACAAATAAAAAGTACGGGAGAAAAATTTAACCCGAATTTACATGAAGCCGTAATGCAAACCCCAACGGACGAATACGAAGAAGAAACGATTATAAATGAACTTCAAAAAGGATATAAACTCGGAGAAAAAGTGCTTCGCCCCGCAATGGTAAATGTAGCTGTAAAACAATAATAATACATTAGTTGAAAGATTAGAAGAAAATGAGTGATTTTTACGAGATATTAGGGATAGACAAAAACGCAACAAAAGATGAGATAAAATCGGCATTCAGGAAAAAAGCAAGACAGTATCATCCTGATGTAAATAAAGCCCCCGATGCCGAGGAAAAATTTAAAGAACTCGGCAGGGCATACGAAACATTAATGGATGATAACAAAAGGGCAACATATGACCGCTACGGAGAAGACGGGCTAAAGAATGCAGGATTTAATACATCAGGGCCGTTTGATGCGGGATTTGGAGATTTAAACGAAATTTTTGAAAGCTTTTTCGGAGGATTCGGCGGTTTCGGATTTTCCCAAAGGAATGCAAACCCTAATGCACCTCAAAATGGAGCTGATTTAAGATTAAATTTGGAAATCAGTTTTGAAGAAGCTGTATTTGGTGTAAAAAAAGAAGTAAAAATAACCCACCTTGAAACCTGCGATGAATGCGGTGGTACAGGCGCTCAGAAAGGCAGTAAACCTGAAATATGCCCGACCTGCGGCGGTACCGGGCAAGTTCAGCAGGTAGCTCAAACTCCTTTAGGCAGTTTCAGACAGATAACAACCTGTCCTACCTGTAACGGAAAAGGGCAAATAAATAAAAATCCTTGTCCTAAATGTAAAGGCGACGGAAGAATAGAGGTAGAGCGCACATTAAATATTAATATACCGGCGGGAGTTGATAACGGTTCAAGAATAGGGCTGTCTAATGAAGGAAACTGCGGTAAAAACGGCGGTAAACCCGGTGATTTAATAGTTGTACTATATGTAAAAGACCATAAAGAATTTAAGCGGGACGGAGTTGATATTTATTCGGCGGTTGAAGTTACATTCCCGCAAGCTGCTTTAGGAGCAACAGTTGAAGTAAATACTCTTGACGGCAAAAAAGAATTAACAATACCTTCTGGTGTTGAGCAAGATAAAATACTTCAATTAAGAGGGGCAGGAGTGCCATATTTAGGCAACTCACAGAGGAGAGGAAATCACAATTTTGTTGTTAAAATTAAAACTCCTCAAAACCTTAGTGTAGAAGAAAAACAATTATATTCAAAACTAAATGAAATTAATTGTAACAAAAAGACTTCTTCTAAATTCATTGATAAAATGAAAAATGTACTCCATAATTAAATAGGATAAGTATGAAAATAAAAGCATTAATTATAAGTTTAATATTATTATTTATGATTTCTTTAAATGCGAAGGCAAGCGAACTTCCAAAAGAAGTCAGAGATTATCTAACAACACAAAAAAATATACCCTCTATAAGATATGACGGTGTTATAAAATATAATAATGATGTAATGTATCTTCCCATATTTCCCGCAAACCCCGTAAAAGTTGATAATTTACAAATAACGAAAACATATCCCGAAAATCAAAATATGAATAATTTTCCCGATATGATACTGTTTAACAACAATTTCGGGCTTCTTAAAATAATAAAAACAGATGAAGACACATTAACAATAAAAAATATTCCCAATTTACCACCTGAAATTAAAACAGGACTGCTTCCGCAGGATATAATGGTTCCGCATGGACTTGTATTGCCTGAAACTTTAGCGGGAATTTTAGGTGATGTTCAGGTACCATTAATAGGAAGCGCAAGAACAACAACATTTATTACGGGGAAAAAATCTGCCCCGCTTCCTAACGGCAAGAAAACAACAGTTTCAAAAAAATACAATATTCCGTCAGAATTAAAAAACAAATTGTTCTTTGTTAATAATTTCCAAACGGAATATCTTCAAGTTTTTTCTTCAACGGTTACAGAGCCTTTATACTCATTAAAGACATCAGGGGTTATGAAGGATGTTAAACCCGCATTAAATGGAAAATATTTACTTGTAGCGACTAACAACAAAAAAAACATTGATGTTGTTGATGTAAAAGGTGAATATATAATAAAACACATTGATTTAACAGCAATACCGTCTGAAATTATTGTTGATGAAGTTAATAAAAAAGCATACATTGCAAGCCTTGAAGATGAATCATTATCGGTAATAGATTTAGAAACCCTTAAAATGACAGAGAAAATCCAATTAGTAGGATCTCCCTACAGACTGGCATTATCTCCCGATTGCACGGAAATTGCTTATACCGATATTAAGACTTCAAATATATATATTTTAGATTTAATTCATGAATATGAAAATAAATTTATAACAAAATATCCCAATATCACCAAAATGATTTTAAAAGATAACGTAATTTATCTTATTGCAAGAACAAAACCTCAATTAAGAGTTGTTTATTTTGACCTGCTTCAAGATACAAAAACAGCTAAAACCAGATGGGAGAAACAAAGGGAAGCGCTTCAGAAGAAGGAAGAAAATTCAAATATCTCAAATATGGCAGATGACATAACTAATGAGTATGATATTCCGAATGATGAAGAACTTGTAAATATGAAAATGTATGCAACAAGTATAAAGGATATACCTGTAGGTCAAAAACCCGTTGATATGATAAATAAAGGTGAAAAAATCTTTGTTCTTTGCGCCGGTGATAATACAATATATTCATATAATATGACAGATGAAGGTGTATTAAGCGAAAAGCTTCCGATAGAAGGATTTTCAAAAGCATTAACACCTGTTCCTAATTCAAACCTAGCAATAATAACAAATATGTCTGATTATCAATACGCGGTATATGATACAGTAAAAAATAAAACTCTTGATGTATTACCCGTCAGTGAACACATAAATATGATAACAATTCTGGAAAGACCAAATGGAAACTAAAACTGCGGAAATACTTGAAAAACTTGAAAAAACATCTGATGAGTTCTGGAATGTATCCCATCAAACAGGCAATTTCATTAATATGCTGATAAAAATAAAAAATGCCCAAAATGTACTTGAACTTGGTACTTCAAACGGTTATTCGGGGTTATGGATAGCGGATGCGTTAAAAGAAACAGGCGGACATCTTACTACCATTGAATTTTGGGAAAAGAGGCAATGCCTTGCCAGAGAATATTTTAAAGAATGCGGTTTTACAGACCTTGCTACATTTAAAATCGGTCAGGCTTATGATGTTATAAAAGACGAAATAAAAGAAGAATTTGATTTTGTTTTTATTGATGCAAATAAGCAGGAATATTTAAGTTTTTTTGAAGTTATCGACCCTATATTAAAACCGGGAGGAGTAATTCTTGCAGATAATATAACCTCACATTCAAAAAAGGTTAAACCGTTTGTAGATGCGATTTCATCAAATAAAGATTATCAGGTGCAAATACTTGATTTACCTGACGGGCTTTTAACGGCATACAAAAAACAGGAGAAAAATAATGGTTAAATCCGTATACGGCGACACAATTGATTTATCAAATGTAGGTATATTTTTTAATAAAGATAACCAAAAGGCGGAATATACCGCTTACAATCTAAAAAAAATTCTCTTGGAAAAAGAGGTTGAATCTCAAATTTTAACAACAAATAATTTTAATAAAGATATAACATTTGCCTTTGTTTTAGGCGGGGACGGAACTATATTAAAAACAGCAAGATATTTTTCTAAATTTGAAGTTCCGATACTCGGAATTAACTTAGGCAGATTAGGTTTTCTTTCTCAGGCAAAATCAACTCAAATAGAAGAAGCCGTTGATTTCCTTTTAAAAGGCTGTTTTAAAGTAGAAGACAGAATGATGCTGACTTCTCTTAACGGGAAAATGAACGCATTAAACGATATAGTAATAAAAGGCGACGGATTTTCAAGAACATCAAGATTATACGTGCATATAAATGACAACATAGTATGCGATTACTTAGCGGACGGGATAATAATTTCAACCCCGACGGGGTCTACGGCATACACGCTTTCAGCCGGCGGGCCGATTTTATCACCGATACTTGAAGCTATAGTGGTTGTTCCCATCTGCCCGCATACAATGAGTGCAAGACCTATTGTTATACCGTCTGATGAAGTTATAAAAGTAACTTCAAGCCAAAATAAACCGCTTTTAAAAATATCAGCAGACGGGCAGGAAACTTATGATCTCGGCATAAATGACGATATTGAGATTAAAAAAAGCCAATTTAAGGCTAAACTTATCCTATTAAATCTTGAAAAAAATTCATTCTACTCGGTACTAAAAGAAAAACTGCACTGGGGACTTTCTTGGAAAGGCTAAAATGATTAAATCCGTTTCGGTTAAAAATTTTATACTTATTGATGAAATAACCCTTGAATTTGATAAAGGGTTTAATGTTTTTACGGGTGAAACAGGTGCGGGTAAAAGTATTATAATAGGTGCTATTGATACTGCGCTCGGGGCTAAAGCAAATAAAGAAGTTATAAAATCAGGCTCAGATAAAGCCATAATCGAACTTACCATTGAGTTAAACGATGACTTTGACAAAACAATACTGATGAATAACGGCATTGAAGCCGAAAATGGTGAACTTATAATATCAAGAGAAATAACTCCCTTGCAATCCCGCTCAAGAATTAACGGGGTTATGGTAACCTTGGATTTTATCAAAGAAATAAGGGAAAATCTGCTTGATATACATACCCAGCACCAAAATTATAACTATCTTCAGCCTAAAAATCATATAATTCTTTTGGATAATTTTGCCCTGAAACCTCACAGGGATAATGTTGAACTATATAAATCAAAATATCAAAAATATTTAGAGTTATCAAAAAAACTTGAAAATATGGTAAAAGAAACAGAAGGAATTAAACAGCAGGAGGATTTTCTTAAATTTCAAATTAAAGAAATTGAAGACAGCAAAATTGAAGATGTTAATGAATGCGAAATTTTAAATAAAGAACTTGATATTTTATCAAATATTGAAAGATTAAAAGAACTTTCATATTCTGCATATCAAGCCTTAAACGGCGACAACGAAAATATATTAGATGCACTCGGCAGCGTAAAAGCAAATATTTCAAAACTTGCCTCAACGGATGAGAGCATTAATCCTATTGAAGAAGATTTTATTAGTGCCTTTGAAACATTAAAAGAAATATCCTCGGCTCTTCGTAATTACTCCGAATCAAAAGAAAACGATAATGAAAGAATGGACTATATCGCAGAAAGGCTCAGCCACTTAGACAAAATTAAGCGAAAATACGGAAATACCTTAGAGGATGTTTTAAATACATACGATAAACTTTCAAATAAACTTAATTCAATAGAAATATCTCAAGATGAAATAATAAATACCGAAAAAGAACTAAAAGAATTAAAATCATCTTTAGACGAATTATCAAATACAATAAGCAAAGCAAGAAAAGAACTGGCAAAAGTATTATCTGAAGCCGTAACAAAAGAACTTGAAAAACTTGAACTGCCTAAATCAAGATTTGAAATATCGGTTGAACCATCTATAATGAATGAAAACGGGATTGATAAAGTTGAATTTTTAATATCCACCAATGTTTCGGAAGATTTAAAGCCTCTTGCCAAAACAGCCTCGGGCGGTGAAATATCAAGAGTAATGCTCGCAATAAAATCAATTTTTGCTCAAGCGGATAAAACAAATACCGTTATATTTGATGAAATAGATACAGGGATATCAGGTAAAGCATCGCAAGCGGTAGCGGATGAAATTTCAGACCTTTCAAAATCACATCAAATAATACTTATAACTCACCAGCCCATCATTGCAGCTAAAGCTTCAACCCATTTTTATGTAAAAAAAGAACAAACCGATATTACGAAAGTAACGGTTTATAACTTAAAAGATGAAAACAGGATAAAAGCAATCGCCCTGCTTGCCGCAGGCGAAATTAATGAAGATTCCACGGCATTTGCTAAAAACCTGCTGGGAGTTTAATATCAGGAGAGAATATTGTCTAATTATAAGTTATATAACGGAAATTGTTTGGATATTATTAAAGAAATTCCTGATAATTCAATAGAGTTAATTGTTACCGACCCTCCGTATTTTATAGACGGAATGGGAGATGACTGGAACGATAATGCCTTAAATAAAAAATCCAAAAAAGCGGGAGTTATAGGCGGTCTGCCTGTTGGTATGAAGTTTGACCCTGAGCAGGGTAAAAGACTTTATAATTTTATGCTCCCGCTAGTTAAAGAGTATTATAGAATATTAAAGCCGGGGGCATTTTGCATAGTATTTTCTCAAGCACGTCTATATCACAGATTAGCCTCCGCTCTTGATGACTGCGGATTTGAATTAAGAGATATGCTCTGCTGGAAATATGAAGGGCAGGCTAAAGCATTTTCTCAAGACCATTTTATAAAGAAAAGAAAAGATTTAACCGAAAAAGAAAAAGAAGATATCATTAAAAGTATGGAGGGCAGAAAAACACCCCAGTTAAAACCGCAAATAGAACCAATGGCGCTGGCTCAAAAGCCAAAGGAAGGCACTTTTGTTGATAATTGGATTAAATATAAAACGGGGCTTATGAATGCTAATGAGACATTAGATGGGATGTTCCCGGGTAATGTAATAGAAATACCCAAACGGGAAAGACGTCAGGAAGAAGATTTTAAAATTGAACATTTAACCGTAAAACCCGTTAAGCTTATTGAACATTTAATTAAACTGTATACTCTTGAAGGTCAGACAGTATTAGACAGCTTTTGCGGAAGCGGTTCCCATGGTGTAGCCGCATTAAAATGCAAAAGAAATTTTATCGGTATCGAAATTGAAAAAAAATATTATGATATCGCTTTAAAAAGATTAAATAACGTATTATCCGATAAAAAGAATAAAACAGTTTCAAATAATTAAACCTGTTATCTTTTTTTACTCATTAAATTTTTCAGATAATTAAATATGTCCCTTTGAATATCTTCAGAAGAATTTTTAAGAAATTTTTTAACTATACGTGCACCATCAGCTGATGAGGCCACCTCAATAACTCTTCCCGTTTTATCAAATATCCATCTGTTTTTGTAAGGCTCGTTACATATTTGGCATTGTGGGATAATATTCCCGTCAACAAGCGGTTTACAAGGATTCATATGCCCTTTTTGCAGTTTCACTATAGTCCCATGTCTAAAATAATGTTCTTCTCCTTCTTTTGCACCGCATGTAGCACAACGATAACCGTATTGTTTTTTTATTTCTTCAAAATCACCTTTATAGCCTTCACGACGTTTTTTACAAAATCCGGGATGTGGTTTTTCAAGAGTTTTAAGCTGATAGGAACCTTTAGGAATTTCGGAATCACCTCTTGTTCCTGACAAAATATACCAGCCGTCTTGCATTCCCAAGTTCTTTGCCTGCTGTACATTATTTGTATTAGGATAGAATTCCCTGATAAATTGTGTAAGTTCTTTCTTGGTTATTATCTTAGTATTAGGGTACCCCTGATATAATTTAATTAATACAAGAGCATTTTTTACAAAAGTACCATCTTTGTTATATAAAGCAGGTAATTTAACTCCATAGTCCTTTAAATATTTGCTATAATAATCTTTTATTTTATTGTAGGACTTTATAATTTCTTCTTTATCCATATCTATTAAGCCATATAGTCAATTTGGCTGACATTTAAAGGATTTTGAGGGTTCCTTATTGTTTTTGTAATTTCATCAATAGAACCTTTTACCTTTATAGCTGAGCCGTCAGTAAAGTGAACTGAAGAGTTTTCTTGTCCCTGTTCAATATATGTCACGTTATTTGGGTTAATATATGCAGGGTTTATGGAATAAGCCGATTTTAATTGTACTTTTCCGCTTGATAAATTAGCCCTAAAATTAATCATTACACACACTCCTTATCTTTTTCTTTATTTTAATATAAAATCGGCAAAATTTCCAACTGATTTTATCTGATAGGCTAATTCAAATTTTGTTCTTGTTTGATAAAGTAATTGAAAACGGAGAGCACTATGAATAACTTTATTTTTTACGAAATTAAAGAATATGAAAAAACTTTTTTTGAACAAGAACTTTATGATAAATTTAATCTTGAATTTAAAGAAGAAGAACTATCGTCTGAAAGCGAGCTGAATTTCAGAGAAGAAAATGCCGAAATAATCTCTGTTTTTACGGGTTCAAGACTTACAAAAGAAACTCTTTTAAAATTTCAGAATTTAAAACTAATCCTTACACGTTCTGTCGGCTATAGTCATATTGATACCGAATACTGTAATGAAAAGAATATAATAGTTGCAAACACTCCGCATTATGGCGACTACACGGTAGCGGAATACACTTTCGGATTATTATTAAATCTTGTAAGAAGGATTTGTTACGGAGAAAGCGAACTTAAAATGGGCGATATGTACCCCGAAACTTTTGGCATGGAGCTTTTTGATAAAACAATAGGAATAATCGGAACAGGCTCTATCGGCTCAAAATCAGTAAAAATTGCAAAAGGATTTTCCATGAATGTTATCTGCTTTGATGTTTATCATAACAGCAAATTAGAAAATGAATTTAACATAAAATATGTTGACTTGGATACTTTATGCAAATTATCCGATATTATACTGCTGCATGCCCCGTTAACAACCTCTTCTTATCATTTAATTGATAAAAATAAAATCGCTCTTATGAAAGATAATGCGGTTATAATAAATACGGCAAGGGGCGAACTCATTGATACGGAAGCATTATATGATGCTCTTTTAGATGGGAAAATTAGAGGAGCGGGGCTTGATGTACTTGAGTTTGAAGAAACAATTTCAAATAAACGACCCGGCGAAAACATAAATTTAAAGAATTTGCGAACCTCTTTAATAAATAATAAACTTTTAAATTTACCCAACGTTATAGCAACTCCGCATATTGCTTACGATACAAAAGAAGCGGTGCAAAGAATATTAAATATGACAATGGATAACTTAAACCAATATTTAAAAGGCGAAATAATAACACATAAAATTTGACAAAAAAAATGCAAGTTTAAATGTAAGATTTAAGAACTTGCAATATTTACACTAGCCGAAACATTAATAACAAAATTATTATACAACAATTTTTCATGTCAGTAAAGCGATTGAAAGATATTTTTTCAATTTTTATTAAAAAAGTTAATATAATTTTACATGATAAAAAAATACGGTTAAAAGCCTTGTTTTATTGTCTAATTTATCAGATAATTTCAATATAAATAGAGAGGTAGAGAATATGAGAAAGCCCGTAATCGGAGTGCTTGGCGCAACAGGGGTTGTCGGAAGGCACATTTTAGAAATACTTGAAGAAAATAACGTTGTATACGAAGATATAAAATTTTTAGCCAGTAAAAAAAGTGCGGGCAAAACAATACAGTTTAAAGGTAAAGATTATACGGTTATAGAAGCAACTCCCGAGGCTTTTGAGGGAATAAATATAGTATTAGCATCAGCAGGCGGTTCAACAAGTTTAGCATTGGCAAAAGAAGCAGTTAAACGAGGGGCTGTCTACATTGATAATTCCAGTGCATTCAGAATGGAAAAAGATGTTCCGCTTGTTATTGCAGGTGTTAATGATGAAGATATCAGAACTCATAAAGGAATAATAGCAAATCCAAACTGTTCTACTTCTCAATTAATGCTTGTATTAAAGCCGTTACACGACTATGCCGGCATAAAAAGAATGATAGTAAGCACATACCAATCAGTATCAGGTGCAGGGCTTGCTGCAATTAACGAGCTTAAAGAAAATACAATCGCAGTAAACAATAAACAGCCTTTTGAAAACAAAGTATTTAAAAAACCTATAGCTTATAACTGTATTCCGCAAATAGATGTATTCTGCGATAACGGCTACACAAAAGAAGAAATGAAAGTAACAAACGAAACAAGAAAAATTCTTCACTTAAAACCGGGTACTCCGATTTCTTGTACGGCAGTAAGAGTTCCCGTTTTTGTCGGACACTCTGAAGCTGTAACGGTAGAGTTTGAAAAAGAATTATCACCCGAGAAAGCAAGGGAAATATTAGAACATGCCTGGGGTGTAAAAGTTATTGACGACACTGAAAATTATGAATTTCCTACAGCGATAATGGCAGCGGGAACAAATCCCGTATATGTTGGCAGGATCAGAAAAGATATAGCCTTTGATAATGCAATAACGTTTTGGTGCGTAGCTGATAATTTAAGAATAGGAGCAGCACTCAATACCGTAAGAATTGCCGAAAAAGTTATTGAAATGCAGGTATTTTAAGGAGGAAGAATATGAGATATAATGCGGGCGAACTTATAACTGCAATGATTACTCCTTTTAAAGAGGATTTAACCGTTGATTATAATGCACTTGAAAGATTGGTCAATCATCTTATAAATACAGGCTCAGATGCCATTTTAGTGGCGGGAACGACAGGCGAAACTCCTACTCTGTCGCACGAAGAAGAAACGGAAATTTTTAAATTTGTTAAGAAAACGGTAAATGGCAGAGTAAAACTGATAATGGGGGCAGGTTCAAATTCAACTAAAACGGCTGTTGAATCATCACTTAAAGCAAAAGATCTGGGTGCAGATGCTATTTTAACGGTTGTTCCGTATTATAATAAACCCTCCCAAAAGGGTATGTATGCGCACTTTTCGGCAATCGCTAAAACCGTTGATTTACCTGTTATTTTATATAATATCCCCGGCAGAACAGGGGTTAATATGCAGCCTATAACAATTGCAAAGCTGGCAAACGAGTATAAAAATATAGTCGCAGTAAAACAAAGTAATTCGGATTTAGACTTAATCAGCGATATTAAATCACTTTGCCCCAATGATTTTACAATATATTCGGGCGATGACAGTTTAACACTCCCTATGATGTCTTTAGGCGCATACGGGGTTATAAGTGTTGCTTCTCATATCGCAGGCAAAAAACTTAAAGAAATGATTTCTTTATTTAAAGCAGGTAAAAATACCGAAGCACTTAAACTTCATATTGAATTATATCCGCTATTCAGGAAGTTATTTATGGCGCCAAATCCGGTTCCCGTTAAAGCGGCATTAAATCATTTGGGGCTGATAAACGATTTTGTCAGAAGTCCTTTAGTTACTTTAGATACAGAAGAAAAAGAAGAATTATTTGCCGTTATAAACAAGTATTTACCTTAATTAAGGAATATTCTTACGGTTTACCAAATGAAAAATTTCATTGCAGATTGAAAAAATTTCTTCTGCCTGTTTAAAATTAATCATATTAGCCCCGTCGCATAAAGCAGAATCAGGATCAGGATGGACTTCAAAAAACAAACCGTTAACACCTGCGGCTGTTGCAGCCTTGGCAAGTATGGGAACGAACTTCCTTTCGCCTGAAGAACTTTCTCCGCATCCTCCGGGTAATTGTACACTGTGCGTGGCATCAAAAATAACGGGATAGCCCATTTCCTGTATTATAGGTATAGCTCTCATATCTGAAACAAGGTTATTATATCCGAATGTCACACCTCTATCCGTAACGGTTATTTTATTATTCCCTGATTCTACAACCTTATTAGCAATAGATTTCATCTGTTGAGGCGCTAAAAACTGACCTTTTTTAATATTAATTATTTTTCCTGTTTTAGCTGCAGCAACAAGTAAATCAGTTTGTCTGCATAAAAATGCGGGAATTTGAATAATATCTGCCACTTCCGCTGCCATAATTGCTTCAGAAGGATTATGAATATCAGTTACAATCGGCACATTAAATTCTTTTTTTACTTCACTTAAAAGTTCAAGCCCCTTTTCTATCCCTAAACCTCGATATGAGTTAATTGAACTCCTGTTTGCTTTATCATAAGATGATTTAAATACATAATTAATATCTAATTTTTGAGTTAATGCTTTTAAATGTTCAGCCGTTCTGAAAAGAATATCTTTTGATTCAATGGCGCAAGGTCCTGCCAAAATTGTCAATTTATCTTTCCCGATTTCAAAATCTTTTAATTTAACAGTCCTTACATCTGTCATCTATAACTCCTTTTTGATAAACTCTATTAAAATTATAACAAAAAATTCATTTTTTACAGTAAATTTTTGAAGTTAAATTAAAGGCGCTTTAATAATGATTTCAGGTGCTTGTTTTATACTCATTAATTAATATTGCTAATATATACTAACTTTTATATAATAATTGTTATTAACACTTTAGAAGGAAATAAGAATGGATGAAAATAATTTAATTATAAATAATAAATTCTTTAGTTTTGAAGGTATTATCGGCAGAAGAGATTTTTTTCTTAATACAATTTATATACAAATGATTGGACAGTTTTTTTATATACCTTTTGCAATCTGGTTTCAAAGAGTTATCACTTCACTTAATGATATAAATAACATCAGCAGTTATTTTTATTCTGAAAATATTTTCTTTAAATTATACATTATTTTCGGAACTGTTTTATTAATGGTCTTATATTTGTCTAATATGAACAGACGGCTTAACGATATATTCGGAAAAAATATTCCATTTTTAAATTATTTAATATGTACAATATTTATTATTACATCCTACTCATTTTTAATCCCGCAAAATATTATAAAAGTCCCTCTTTTGATATCAATTTTAATTACAATGGTAATAAATTTATTTTTAATATTTACCCCCGGTAAAATAACCTCTTCACTACCTTATGACTATACAAAAGAATTCAACTGGGGCGCTTTTCTTGGCGGCTGGCTATGGGGATTATTTAATAAAACTTTTGTTACCTTATGGGATTTATTATTATTTTTCACTCCGTTTGGATTTCTTTTCCGTTTAGTTTGCGGGTTAAAAGGTAATGAATGGGCTTTTAAAAATAAAAAATGGAATGATGTGGAAAAATTTAATGAATCTCAAGAGAAACAAACTTTGTTCTGGTTTATATTTTCAATAATAATTATTCCGATAATTTATTTTATTCTTGTATTTTCTATTGCATATTCTATAGCAAATAACATAGTAAATAATCCTAACAGCAAAGAAAATTTAGACAAAATTGAACAAAAATTAATTAGTATATCATCAAAACTTTTCGTAAGTTATAGTATCTCCGATAATGAAAATAAATTCTACGTTTATAACAACGATTGGATAAAATATAATTTAAAACAAAAACAAAATCTTCTTGATACGGCAGCCTCTATAGCTTCATATGAAAAAAATAACAAAGAGCAATCAAAAGATTTTGCATATAGAAATTATCACTACAAAAATGAAGAACTTAAAATAACAAAAATATATAGTGCTGATAATTTAAAATTACTTGCAGAATATAATGAACCCGAATATAAGGAAAATCAAACCTTCAAAGATATTGTAAAAGATGCCTTAAATTCATATAAATTTTATAATACTGATTAATTAAATTATAATGACAAAAGTCAGACTTGGCTCAGCTTAGCCTTGTATACAGGAAAAAATAATCCTGACAACAGATACATTATTTTCTAATACGGATGAAGACGGCATAAAGATAATTAATATTATTGATTGGTTGTTAGAATAAATAAAGGATAATATATGAAACAATATTTAATAAATAAAAATTCAGATGAATTATTGCTGTTTTTTACAGGCATGGGTTGTGATGAGT
>CANQAL010000031.1 GCA_947589255.1 Candidatus Gastranaerophilales bacterium
CTTTCGCCTTGTCGTCGCTTTCGCCCTCGCTTACCGGACTTCGTCCGTCCGCAATTTCGCTCCTCGCAACCGTAAAGCTGCTCAGACTACACTTCGTTCCGCATACAAGCTCGCAAAGCTCATTCTTCGCTTGCTCGTTTTGTAACCTTTTCAATATGCCACTCGCAAATTTTTACTCAGCTGACGCATACAGGCTCACAATCTTCGCATCGCTCAGATGTTCGCTTTGTAACACCTTCGGCTTATCGTAAAAATTTACTCGGACAGATTAAATGAATAATTAATTTTTCATTAATATTTTAAAAATAATTGAAAATTCATAGTATAAAGTAATTATAGAAAAGGTAGATTAAAAGGAGGAAAATAAAATGACAATAAGACCGTTAGGCGACAAAATTGTTATTAAAGTTATTGAAGACGCAGAACAAACATCAGGCGGAATATTTATACCTGACAGTGCAAAAGAAAAATCACAAAAAGGTGAAGTTATTGCAGTCGGGCAGGGTAAAGTTAATGAAAAGGGCGACAGAGAACCTATGGATGTTAAAGTAGGCGAAGTTGTTCTGTTTGCAAAATATGCAGGAACTGATGTAAAAGTATCAGACGAAACATTAAAAATAATGTCTGTATCAGATGTATTAGGCGTTATTGAAAAATAGGAGAATATACAATGGCAAAAAAAATAATATTTGATGAAGAAGCACGCAAGGGGCTTTTAAGAGGTATAGATGCGGTAGCAGATGCCGTTAAAGTTACATTAGGTCCAAAAGGAAGGAATGTAATATTAGAAAAAAAATTCGGCTCACCTCAAATCGTAAATGACGGTGTAACTATTGCAAAAGAAATAGAACTTGAAGATCCGTTAGAAAATTCAGGGGCTCAATTATTAAAAGAAGTATCATCAAAAACAAATGATGTAGCAGGTGACGGAACAACAACCGCTTCAGTATTGGCTCAAGCTATAGTAAGAGAAGGTGTCAGAAACTTAACTGCAGGTGCTAATCCTATGTGTATGAAACGCGGTATGGATAAAGCCGTTAATATTGCACTTGATACAATAAAGAAAATGTCACAAAGTGTTGATTCTAAAGAAAAACTTGCTCAAGTAGCAACAATTTCCGCAGGAAATAATGAAGAAATCGGAACCCTTGTTGCTGAAGCAATGGAAAAAGTAGGGCATGACGGTGTTATTACGGTTGAAGAATCAAAATCAACAGGTACTAACTTAAAAGTTGTAGAAGGTATGCAGTTTGATAAAGGCTATATTTCTCCATACTTTGTAACAGATCCTGAAAGAATGGAAGCTGTTTTAGAAGATGCATATATATTATGTGTAAATAAAAAGATTAACTTAATAGCAGATTTAGTTCCTGTTTTAGAGCAGGTTGCCCGTGACGGTCGTTCTCTGTTAATCATTGCAGAAGATGTTGAAGGTGAAGCTTTAGCAACATTAGTTGTAAATACAATGAGAAAAGTATTAAGAGCAGTAGCTGTTAAAGCCCCGGGATTCGGTGACAGAAGAAAAGCAATGCTTGAAGATATTGCTATATTAACAGGCGGTCAAATGTTTACCGAAGAACTCGGAATTAAGCTTGAAAATGTAACAGTACAAATGTTAGGTCAAGCAAAAAGAGTAACCGTAACAAAAGACGACACAACAATAGTAGTAGGCGACGAAACGAAACGTGCTATTGAAGACAGAGTAAAATTAATTAAACGTCAGATTGAATCATCTGATAGTGAATACGACAAAGAAAAACTGCAAGAAAGATTAGCAAAACTCTCAGGCGGTGTAGCTGTTATTGAAGTTGGTGCGGCAAGTGAAGTTGAATTAAAAGAAAGAAAACTAAGAATTGAAGATGCACTAAATGCAACAAGAGCTGCAAAAGAAGAAGGAATAGTACCGGGCGGCGGTGTTGCATTAATCAGAGTAATGCAGGATTTGGAAAAATCAATTAATACGGTTAACTATACAACAGATGATGAAAAAGTAGGATTTAGAATTTTACTTGATTCATTATATATTCCTTTAAAACAAATAGCAGATAATGCGGGAGTTAAAGGTGAAGTAGTAGTTGAAACCGTTAAAAAGCTTCCTACAAACGAAGGCTATGATGCAATGGCTGATAAATATGTAGATATGATCAAATCAGGTATTGTAGACCCTGCGAAAGTAACAAGGAGCGCACTTCAAAATGCGGTATCTGTAGCAGGCATGTTGTTAACAACGGAAGCTGCTGTTGTAGATATTCCTGAAAAGAAAGCACCTGCAATGCCGGATATGAATGGCATGGGCGGAATGGGCGGCATGATGTAGCGAAATTCCGGACGGATAAAATCCGGAAAAGCGGAAGCCGAAGTGACGACAGCGAAGCGAAGGAACGACAGGCTGAAGCGAAAGGAATTTCAAGAGGCGGATTTTGCGTAGAGTGTAGCGAAGCGAAACTCGAAGAAGTGAATGCCCGAAGTGAGCGGACACGAAGTGTGGCGAACGACAGGGTAGAGAGTAAGCAAAATCCAAGACAGCGAAATTCCGCAGGGTGGAGCGAAGCGAACCCGAGGGAGCAGCAAGCCGACCGAGAGGAAAAAACCGAATGGTTTTTGAAACGAGGTTGCAGGGCTTGTGCGAACAGGAATTTTAAGACAGCGAAATTCCGCAGGGTGAAGCGAAGCGAACCCGAAGCGAAGGAACGACAGGCTTATTAAAAGGATGACAGAAATTTATTCTGTCATCCTTTTTAGTTATCTTTAATAATCTTTATAAGTGCATTTAAAATGTTTTCGCTTGCTGATTGCCCGTTATTTGTTAACTCAGCTACTATTTGTTTTCTTTTTTCTTTTAAATAATCACTATTTTTGAGCATTAAATTATTAAATTCTTCTTTAAAGGAATTAAAATCAGTTACTTGATAGATTCCTGAAACCACCAATTCCCCGACAGGAGAAAGTTTAGCTTTGCTGTTTGTTTTTACCAATCTTATTATTGGTTTACCTGTTGGCATATATTCAAGTAAAAATGAAGCACAATCTGTAATTAATAAGTCGGAATTATTAAAGATCTCAAAATAATTACCTTGTTCATATACAAAGCCTAAATTTTGCCATTCTTTAAAGTAATTTTCACAAAATTCTTTACCATATTTTGTATCATCTATTAAAGCTTTTTTTAATGTGGGATGCGGTTTAAATATCCATTTATATTCCTTATGCTGCTTTGCAAATTCAAGTATTTTTTCTCCTGTCCTGTTAAATGTTCCTATATCTAAAGCATTATTTTTGTTATATCCGAAATGAGGAGCATAAATTATTGTATTTGTTTTGTTATTATTAATTGTTATATTTTCATATATATCCAGCTTAGGAAATCCCGTAATTATTTCATTATCGTTATCATTATATTTATACTTCTTTTTTATTTCGGAAATAAGTTTTGTAGGTATAAAGTTTAAATATAGTTTTTCATCAAACGGAGTGTTAATTAATTTGTATTCAAATAGCTCAAATCCGTAACAGAAAGAACAACACAATGAATATTTTGAAGCTTCGGTTATCTCTTGATTTTCTGCAAGTCCCCAATGCTGCTGATAAAATATTATATCAGTATAAAACTCATCCAAATTGATATATTTATGTTCCTTTTCATCATATGCTTTAAAAACTTTTTTACCTTGATTTTTGAAAAAGGTATAGTTTTCTTCCAAATTGTTTCTTGTTTTATCTTTTCCGTTATGTACGTATGTTAAGAGGGTAACAAGTATAAACGGCTCAAAATATTCGCTGTTTTCAAGCAAATTATATAATATTTCCGCATTCCATTTGGAATTTTCGCTTACAAGAAATGCAACTCTTATTTTTTCGTTTTTTATATATTTCTGTCTGACTTTGTTTAGTGCATTTGAGTAATCAGGTCTTTTTACAAGATTTTTATTAAAAATTTTAAATTTAATACCAAAAATGTTTAGTTCCGTTCTGCATGTAGCATGACTATGTTTAAGTGAAAATAACATTTTTGATATATCTTTCTACAATTAATTCCGTGACAATCTAAATATAATAAAATTATTATTTAAGCATATCATATATGCACTTATAAAAACAAGTGCAAAAAACGGGTGTATTAATACGGGTTATTTACACATAACATATAATTGAGGTGTGTATAATGTTCAAAGTTGAAAAAATCGAAATGATAAATAAAACCTTCAGATTACCGTTAAAGCTGGTTCAGGAATTGCAAACAATAGCGCAAAACAGAGATGTATCCTTAAATAACTTAGTCCTGCAATGCTGCGAATATGCACTTAAACATCTTGATACAAACTAGATTTTATGCAGAAAATAAAAAGAAAAAATTGAATAATTATTATTTTTTATAGTTATTAGGTCTTATGTTTGACCAAGTGATGTTTTCTTTAACTATTTTGGCAGGATTTCCCGCAATAACAGCATTATTAGTATCAAATTTTTTAGTAACGATACTGTTTTGGGCGACAATACAATTATCGGCGATTTTGGTATTTTTTAATATTTTGGCTTCTTTGCCTACCCAGACGTGATTACCTATTATTATATTTTCGCCTTTATTTATAATATTATCTTCCATATCAAGCACCGAATGAGTATCCGTGCAAGTGATTTCTATATTAAAAGAAAACATACAATTATCACCGATAATAATGGAGCTTTCGCTCTCGCCAAGCTGAATTTCAGCAGAATTAAAACTTGTTTTTGCTCCGATTTTTACAAGGCAATTTTCTATCGGACAATCGGGAAAACCAATTCTTATTTTTACATTATGCAAATATGAATTATCCCCGATTTCAACGGTATTGTTATTGCCGTAAATTTTTAGGGAAAACTTTCTTCTGTATGAAGATTGTGAAATTTTAATATTGTTATTTTTCCCGCTTATTTTAATATCGTCGGGAATCAGCTTATTTATAAATCTTTTCAGCATAAGTTTTAATGTCATAAAATAATTATAATATAAATTTACTTTTTAATAAAATTTACCTTCATTTTCCAATTTTTTAAAGTGTTCAATATCTCTGTATTTAAATACTTTAGCCGGGTTTCCGCCGGCAATGGCATAATCGGGAATTTCGCCGTGAACTACAGAACCGCCTTGGATTATTGCGCCTTTACCTATTTTTGTTCCGGGTAATATCATTACTCTTGAACCTATCCAAACATAATCTCCTATTTCTATGTCTTTATAAATATAAGTATCATCAAAAGGAATAGCTTCACCCTTATCATAGTTATGGTTTTGTGCAATAATTAAGCATTCAACTCCGCTATGGAAGTGATTACCAATAGTGATTTTACCCCCCCCCATAACGATTAAGCCGTTAAAATTAACATTATTACCAAGATATGTATTTTTATTTACAATTGTCTTTCCGTTTACCGTAAGATTTTCTCCGCAAACTTTTGCTTTTTTTAATACCCTTTTCTTCCAATAACTTCTTCTTATTGTATCTATGATATTTTGTATAAATCTTGTTTTCTTAATTTCAGTCATTTGAAAAATCCTATATTATTATATAACTAGCTTCCATAAATTTTATTATAAAAAGTAATGGGTTTATTTTTTATACACGCATCTATCTTCCCTTTAGTCCTGCAAATTATACCAAGAATATTATAAAAAATGCTTGGGCCTAAAAATATTGAAGGAATTAATATTAGTAAATTAATAATGAAAACTGGAATTTGCCTTAAAAAATAAGAATATTTTTTGTTTTTATTTTTAAATCTTTTTATTCTCTGCATTGTACCTGAATATCCGTTATAATAGCATTTTTTAAGGATATAAGGGATATTTGCTCTTTCTTTTGTCACCATTTCTTCAATTACGGCTTCTTTATTCCATATAATATTAAAACCTGCCGATGATGCTCTGTAAAAGAAGTCGCCATCCTCTCCGCCCATATATTTATATTCGGTTGAAAATCTTAAATTATAATCTTTTGCAACAGATACGGGAAAAAATACATTACCGCAAGCACAATCCTCTTTTTTTTGACCTGTTTTTTTGGTGTATTTTTGCTTAAAAACAAGATGTCTTGTAATGTATTTCGGGAAATTTTCCATAAATTTATTTACGGTCGGACCTGAGCTTATGTAGGCATCTTTGTTTGTATTATATAAATCTATATGATTTATAAGGCAGTCGGGAGTTAACACTTCATCATCATCAAAAAATAATATGTGTGATGCGTTAAGTTTAATAGCTTCAGTTAAAACCCTGTTTCTGGCAAATGCAATACCCCTTTCGGGTTCAACTGTATAATAAATTGTAATCCCTTTATTTTGCCAGTTTAAAACAGTATCTTTTGCGCTTTCATCTTTGTCGTTATCAACTATTAGAATTTCAGTTTTTATGTTTTTCGGTAAATGTAAATCAAAGATTGATTTTAATGTTTCATTAAGCATTTGCGGCCGTTTGCATGTACAGCAGGATAACAAAACAAAACTCACTTCGGGCTTTAAAATAGCGGTATTTTCAATTATAGCAGCGGCCTTTTTTTCCATTATATTTGCTCCCTGGCTTTATTTTATATCTAAGTGATTAAATTGGCAATAATTAACGGCTATAGAGAAAAATTACACTGTTTAACAGATTACATAAAGGGAATTTTAATATAATATATCTGATATGAATTATAATTTTATAAAAGAAAATTTGCGCAAACTTTTCAGCGGACCTAATATTGATAAGTCCGCACTTGAAGTAATGATTGAAGGACAGGAAAACAGCTTTATATTAAATCATAATATTGAAGCGATTTCTAAAATGATTCAATTTCTGTCGGGGAATGAAAATAATATATTTATATTAAACGGATTTATGGGCTCAGGTAAGACTTACTGTGCTGATTTTATTACTAATTTTACGGATAAAAATGTTTTAATTTTTAAAAATTCATATCAGGAAGCAATCAATCTGGACGATGTTTTTCTTTCAATGTTTAAAGATTTTTCCGAATATCATAACGAAAAGCTTATAACTCTGCCAAAAATTGATACAAATATTTTTTCCGAAAAAATTAATTCATATATTAAATATTGCAATAGTCCGATGCTGTTTATATTTGATTCTTTTGAAATTGATACAAGAAGCAAAGATACTCAAAAAGATATTCTGGATTTTATAAATTTTATCAGTAAATATGAAAAAGTAAAAGTTATAATATGTTCAAGGACTTTTAAGAAATATAACTTACTAAGTCAAGCGGGAGTATGCGGTTATACATTGGAATCATTGTTATTGGAAGAAGCATATCAGTATTTGGAACAAAATGAAATAAAGGGAAGCAAATATGATATTGATCTTTTGTATAACGAAATAAGAGGACATTATGTATTACTGGAATTATCAGTATTAATAATGAAGGTTTTAGATTTAAATGTAACCTTGTTTTTTAGTGAATATAAAAAATTCTATAAAAATTTTATGGAGTTTTTAATAAGTAAAATATTAAGCACTACTTCAGATAAATATACAAAATTGCTATTGTTTTTGACCGCAGTAAGACATGGTGTAAGTTCAGATTTCCTGATAAAACAAGAACTTGCGACATTAGAAGATATTACATTTTTGGCACAAAAACATGTAATAACGGAAAAATATGATAAATATTATGTTAAAGACTATATAAAAACTGAATTTATAAAGAATATAAGCAATAATGATAAAATAACGGTTCATGAGTATTTGATAAGTTTGTACAAGGATGAACTCCCGCAAAAACCGTTTGAACGGCAATTATTTTTATCAAGACAGACAATGCGACAGGAAATAGTATTTCATCAGGAAAAGATTAATGCAATAAATGAAATTATTGAAAAATCATCATCTAATTCCGATAAGCAGGATTTTAATTATTTAACATATTCTTTGGTAAGCGGATATGACGAAAATAAATTAAATGTCCAACAAAAAAGAAGAAATAGTTTTAATAAGAAAAATAAAAATTCCAGATTTGATAAAGATGACATTGCATTATTAGGAAGCATAAAAGAAAGTGATTATTTAGAGCAGAATATGCAGTCACTATCTAAAATTGATATAAAAGAAAGCTTTGAAGAAACAGAAAAAGAAGAATATAATTCTATTCCTGACAGTATTGATGATTATATAAATATAGCAAAAAATTATGAAGATACCTATAATTATTCAAGTGCAATACTATATTATAAAAAGGCTCTGACATATAAAAAAGAAGCAGATTTTCGTGAAAAAGAAATCGTGATATATGAAAGACTTGCAAATTGTCACAAAAAAATTCAGGAAACTGATGAAGCTGTTAAATATTATGAGTTATTGAATAAAATTTACATAAATATTGATACAAACAAAGCAAATGAAAAACTTTTAGATATCGCCAAAATGTATGCGGACGTATATAAATTTGATTTGGCAGTTAAGTATTATAAAAAAATATTATCAAATCCCGAGGGAATAAATTCCGAGTTAAAAATAAGAATATATTTAGATTTAGCGGAATTAGAAGATAATAATATGAATATAACCGAAGCAATAAGTTATGCTTCATCTGCTTTATCGGAAGCCGAGAAAACGGCAGACATAAAATTATTATGCGAATGTTATTATAAATACGGAATGATATTGGATGATTCCGGTTCGACTGATACTGCCGTTAAGTATTATTTAAGATGTATACAGACATCAAATAATCCCGAAGAAAATGTTTATATAGCTTCGGCATATACAAATCTTGCCGAAATTTCATCTGAAAATCAAAATATATCTGCAGCGAAAATGTATTATGAGTTATCAATCGAAGCGGATAAGGTATTAAATAATAATGAAGGTTTATATTATTCCTATTCAAAGCTTGCAGGGTTTTATAAAAAAGATAATCCCGAAAAAACCCATGAACTATTGCTAAAAGCATTATCAGCGGCTAAAAAAGCCGATGATGTATCGTATTCATCTGCTGTTTATATAGAACTCGGTGATTATTATATCTCGCTTCAAAATTATAAAAGTGCGATTAAGGCATATATACTGGCAAAGACACTGCTCCCTGCATATTCATCGGAGGATACAAATAAGAAATTAAATACCGGATTATCAAGAATTAAATCTACAATAGGTGAAGTTCAGTTCTTAAAATTTGTTGATGAAATAAAAAAGAAAAAATGATGTATAACAACCTTTCAGCTCTAAATATAAATTTATCGGAAAATAAAATTGAACTTTTTAATAAGTTTATTAAAGAGTTTTGTGCTTATAGCGAAAAAATAAATTTAATAAGCAAAAATGAAATAAATATATTGTTTCAAAAACATATATATGATTCTTTATCCGTAAATTTATTTTTAAAAAATAATGTTCCCTTAAAATTGTTGGATATCGGAACAGGCGGAGGGTTTCCTTCTTTGCCGATTGCAATTTTATATGACAATATAAAGGTAACGGCAGTAGATTCAACGCAAAAGAAAATAAATGTTGTATCGGAAATCGCAAAAAAGCTGGATTTAAAAAATATACAGGCGATATGCGAAAGAGCGGAAAATCTTCCGAACAACTGCAAAAATTCTTTTGATATCGCCGTATCAAGGGCAATGGCAGAATTAAGAATAATGCTTGAGTATGCAATCCCCTATGTTAAAACGGGCGGATATTTTATTGCATATAAATCAATAAAAGCGGAAGAAGAATTAAGTAATGCAGAAAATGCAATAAAAATTCTGGGGGTTAAACTTTTTGATAAAATAGAATATTCTCTTCCTATGGAAAATTCTCCAAAGCGGGTGCTTTTAGTCTTTAAAAAAGTAAAAGATACTCCTGAAATTTACCCCAGAAAAAACGGGATGATTTCTAAAAAGCCGTTATAATTTTTTCAAAATCTTCTTTTGATTGGTCAAATGAACCTGCATTATTGATGGTTCCTAAAATCGGAATATCCGTGTACATTTTTAACTCCTCAATAAAATTAAGGCAGGCAGGGTCTTTTGTATCATTTTGGACTTTGTTTATAATAATTCCTTTTATTTTAATTTCGTTAGTCTTTGCGTAGTGTATTGTTAAAAGGGTGTGGTTTAATCTGCCTAAAAAAGGTACTGTAACTATAATTATAGGGATATTTAATGTTTTAATTAAATCGGCGCAAAGCATATCATCCGTTGCGGGAGCTAATATTCCGCCTGCACCTTCGACTAAAGTTACATCGTTTAAAGCAGAGAACTCTATAAAATCAGATTTTATTTTATTAATATCAATCTTAACACCCGCAAGCCTTGCTGCTAAGGCGGGCGATACTTCGCCTTTAAGAAGATACGAGCATTTTGTATTAATATTATTTGAAATTTCTTTAACGGCTTCTAAATCGGGAGCAAGTATTTTATCTCCTTTTTTTATTGCCCCCGATTGCAGAGGTTTAAATACTCCCGTTTTTTTATTGGAGTTCTCAAAAGCATATGCTAAACCTTTTGTTATGTATGTTTTACCTATATCAGTATCAATTCCCGTTATAAAATATTCCATAATTACTCCTCATTCGGCAGAACTTTATTTAATGCCTTATAGGCAATATCGGTCAGCTTTTTAATTTCTTTTTCGGTTATTATGTAAGGAGTTATAAAGTAAATACAATTCCACATCGGACGCAAAATCGCTCCCAGCTTTAATCCTTCCAAATATATTTTTTTGCCGATACCTTCTTCATAACTAAAAGGCTCTTTTGTATTTTTATCTTTTACAAGCTCAATAGCGCATATCATGCCTGTCTGCCTTATATCACCGACATTTTTATGATTTTTAAATTTTTGAAGTTCTTTTGTAAATCTTGCTATTTTAGGTTTTAAATATTCTTCAATATTCATTTCCTCAAGTATTTTAAGATTTTCCAGCGCCACCGATAAAGCCAGCGGATATGCGGTATAACTGTGACCGTGGTAAAAGGTTTTATAACCGTCTAAGTCATCATCATAAAATGCATTATAAATTTCATCCGTCGTAACCGTAACGGATAAAGGCATATATCCTGCCGTTATGCCTTTTGCGGCACATATAATATCGGGGACTATTCCCGAATGTTCATAAGCAAAAAGCTTTCCTGTTCTGTAAAAGCCCATTGCCACTTCATCATCAATAAGTAAAATATTATATTTATCACATAATTGACGGAGTTTTGTAATATATTCAGGCGGATACATAATCATTCCGCCTGCCGCTTGGACTAACGGTTCAATTATAATACCCGCAATATTTTGAGCATCTTCAATTAAAATATTTTCAACAGATGAAAGGCACTCGCAATTACATGTTTCTTTATTGCAGTTCATCGGGCATCTGTAGCAATAAGGGCTTTCAGCCTGTCTTATTTCAAACAATAACGGCTTATATAATTTATGATACATATCAATCCCACCAACGGAAACCGCACCTATAGTATCTCCGTGGTATGAATTTTTTAATGCAATAAATTTCTTTTTCTCGGGGTGTCCTTTTAAAACCTGATATTGATATGCCATCTTTAATGCGACTTCAACGGCAGTTGAACCGTTATCGGAGAAGAAAACATGCTTTAGAGAATTATTCATCATATTAACAAGCTTTTTGGAAAATTCAATTACGGGACGATGAGTAAACCCCGCAAATATAACGTGTTCTATTTTTTTTGCCTGCTTATATATTGTTTTATTTATTCTTTTGTTGGAATGTCCCAGAGTATTAACCCACCACGAGGAAACCGCATCTATATATTTATTTCCGTCAATATCATATAAATATATTCCTTTGCCCTTCTTGATTATAATCGGTTTATTATTTTCATCTTCAAGTGATTTCATCTGAGTGAAAGGGCGCCAAATATATTTTAAATCCTCCTCAATAAGCTGTTCTTTATTCATATTTTTATCTCTCTCCCGTTAAAATTATATTAATTAAAATTTAAGTTTTGACAGTCTAAAGCTTAGTATACATCCGATTATTAGCATAATACCTCCAAGGATTATAAACGTATTTCTTATTCCGCATAAGTGAGCAACTGAGCCTGCAAATAAACTGCTTAAAGAGGTTGTACCTAAAAAACACATTGAATTCATGCTCATAACTCTTCCCCGTTTATCATTTTCAATTACCGATTGTAAAAGCATATTTTCGGGAGTTAGAACGGCAGTTAATCCTAAACCTGCACCGAACATTAAAAACATTAATATAAATTCCGATTTTATCAGCCCGATTGAAATAAAACATAAGCAGGAAAGAACCGTTCCATAGAAAATTATCTGCCTTAAATTGGATGTTGTAGTTTTCATTGCAAGTAATAATGACGACAATAAAGAGCCTACTCCTGTTGCGCCCAGTAAAAATCCCAAAACATCCGCTTTTTCCTTTAAAACATCAGCAGTATAAATAGGCATTAACATCGGATATATCATTATCAAAAAACAAAAAGCCCCCAAATACATAAGTAATGTAAAGATTTGAGGAGTTCTAAAACAATATAAAAAACCTTCTTTCAGACCTTCAAAAATAGTTTCGTGCATAATTTTTTCGCATTTTACGTCTTTTATAACCATCATTTTAACAAGAATAATGCTTGGCACAAGACAAATAAAATTAACCAGAAAACAAACTCCGACTCCAAAATATGCAATAATAACACCGCCTATGGCAGGCCCTAAAAGTCTTGCAAGATTAAAACAGGAAGAATTTAACGAGATAGCATTGCCTAAATCTTTTTTATCATCAACAAGACAAATAAATGTAGATTGCCTTAAAGGTCCGTCTACCGCAGCTATGCAGTTTAAGAACATGCCTAAAATAATGATGTTCCATATTGCAATTAATCCCGTATAAGTTAAAACTGTCATTAAAAAAGCTTGGAGCGCAAATAATATTTGAACGGTCATAAGAAGTTTGTGTCTGTCGAATTTATCTGCTATAACTCCTGCAAAAGGAGTTATCAAAAATAATGGAATTGCATTAAAAAACATAATTAATCCCATAATAAAAGGGGATTTTGTTATATCATATACAAGCCAGCTGATTGCAATATTTTGAATCCAAATTCCGATTTGCGACACGGCAAGCCCCGGAAAAAATAATCTGAAATTCCGATATTTAAAACCTCTAAACATTTCGTGTATCTTATTAATAGCAATTTAATATTAACTCAAAATAAAAAGTTATTAAATTGTCCGAGTAAATTTTTACGATAAGCCGAAGGTGTTACAAAGCGAACATCTGAGCGATGCGAAGATTGTGAGCCTGTATGCGTCAGCTGAGTAAAAATTTGCGAGTGACATATTGAAAAGGTGAGCAGCTTTACGGTTGCGAAGAGCGAAATTGCGGACGGACGAAGTCCGGTAAGCGAGGGCGAAAGCGACGACAAGGCGAAAGCCGAAGGAGCGAAGCGACCGAGCATAAAGCAATTTCAAGACGGCAAGCATAATGATGCGACACTAGATTAGATTAAAAAGTTTATGTAAATAAATTTTAATATTATGTTTTAAAATTGATAAATTCGGGAAATAAAATATTAAGTTGTTCTGTGCATATACAATTAATTTGAATATAATTATAAATTTTATATAAAAAAGTTAAAACATAATTATAAAATTATTTTTCGACACCATTTATGATGCCAATATTTTGATGCTTTATTAAAAATACAGAAAGGACGTTTTATTATGGAAAAAAAGAACATTGTAAAAGAACAAAAAGACCAAGTTATTATCTACCCTGATACAAGGATAATTAAAATAAATAGCTCACGACCGGAAAAGGCATACGGGCTTTTTGATTCTCAAACAGGTACTCAAGTATCTGACTTTGTTAAAGGAAATGGAGGACAAATTGAATTTAATAGTATACGACCAAACAGACACTATGACGTTGGAGTAATAGAAAATACAGATGATGAAAAACCTCAATTCGCAATGAATTGGACAAAGCAAATGCGTGATAATACAGATGCTATATTAAGTAGTTCTGATAACTTGCCTGTAGAATATCCGTATATGTATGAAATAATAAATAACGGAAATAATTCCGATAATGTGTTTGATATGGTTGATAATAATTCCGAAAAGATAGGAGAAGTTATCAATTTGAAACAAACAGGGGATAAACCAAGATTTACTTGTGTTCACTCTTTTAAAGTGGTCGACGATACAAAAAAATAATTCTAATATCTTTACAACAAAAAGCACCCCAATGGGTGCTTTTTAAAAGTTAAAACGCGCCCTGAGGGATTCGAACCCCCGACCTCTTGGTTCGTAGAAATTGTCCATATCTTGACTGATTTTTACAAATTACAACTATTATTGCATTTGACACGATTTTTGGATGTTGGTAATAATTAGTAAAATTACGTAAAATTACACATCACTCCACAAATATTACACAAAAGATAATTATGAAATTTATTAAACATATTCAGTTTCGTTAGAAAATTGTGTAATCACTACGTTGACATTCGTTAGAAAAATGTGTAAAATGTATTCAAAATTCGTTAGAAAAATGTGCAATACGGAAAATTGATATGGACAGAGATGCAATTCAACAACTGAAAGAGTGGAAAGACAGCAAAAAAAGAAAACCTTTAATAATTCAAGGTGCAAGACAGGTTGGAAAAACTTGGCTTATGAAAGAGTTTGGAAGACTTGAATACAAAAATGTTGCGTATGTTTCTTTTGACAGAAATAAGAGATTAAAAAATACATTTACTCAAACAGTTGAAACAGATATATTAATATCAGCACTGGAATTGTCCTCGGGTATAAAAATAGAACCCGATAATACTCTTATAATTTTAGACGAAATACAAGAATGCCCTGAAGCCTTAACTACATTAAAATATTTTTGCGAAAATACTCCTAACTATCATATTGTTGTTGCAGGCAGTCTGCTTGGAGTATCTTTACATAAAGATACAGGTTTCCCTGTTGGGAAAGTTGATTTTATGACACTTTATCCTCTGTCATTTTTTGAATTTTTAAATGCTATAGGTGAGAATAGATACAGAAAAATTCTTGAAGAAGAAAAATTTGAATTAATTAATTCTTTTGAAGATAAATTAATATATTTATTAAAACACTACTATTATATTGGCGGAATGCCGGAAGTTGTTCAAGATTATATTGACAATAAAGATTACAATAATATAAGAAAAATACAAGAAAATATTTTAATTTCTTATGATCAGGATTTTTCAAAACACACTTCAGGCGCAATGGCTGAAAGAATTAAATATTTATGGCATTCAATATCTTCTCAACTTGCAAAAGAAAACAAAAAATTTATATATGGTGTGATAAAACAAGGTGCTAAGGCACGAGAATATGAAGAAGCTATAAATTGGCTAAGGGATAGCGGTTTAATATACAAAATCAATAGAATTTCAAAACCCGACTTGCCGATTAGAGCTTATGAAGATTTAAGCGCATTCAAGCTGTATATTCTTGATGTTGGTTTATTGGGCGCATTGTCAAATTTAAGTGCAAAAACAATTTTAGATGAAGATAAAAT
>CANQAL010000032.1 GCA_947589255.1 Candidatus Gastranaerophilales bacterium
ACAAATGCAGGTTTTACACAAGAAACAGCAACTGAAACATCAAATGAGCTTTTGGCGGCTTGCCCTTTGTCTGGATGCTCTTCTCCTGTGACACCACAAACAGCAACATGTCCGAAATGTCATAATGATATAGATAGTTGTTCTTGCCAAAGTAAAACAACTGATCCGTGCGAAGCAAAATCTGACTGCGATTCTTGCAAACCGATAGCAGATGATTGTAATGCTTGTCCGCCGATTGCACAATGTCCGGCACCATCAAACCCGACATGTGCAGTATGCCCGCAAACTATTGACGGTAAGAAATTTGAACAGCAGGTATACGCATATCCTAATGCAATATATGGTCATAACCAAGTAGTTGGTGAAAGAAATAACGGAATTTATTTAGGCGACGATTCAAGAGCCGGATTTGGCGGAATTCCCGTTTCTGAAACTCCATTTGTTGCAAGTGATTGCGGATGCGGCTGCCAAGATGGTTCTATGACAGGTGCCGCTGCACCTATTCCGTGCATGGATAATGCACCTTATTTAAACGGTATCCCTGTAGACAGAAACCCAATGCACATTGATGGGGCAGGATGTCCTGTTCAAATTCATACAAACACAAGTATGGATGTTATGAGAAAATCTTTTGAACCGTTTGAATACTCAGCTCCGACAGGGGGTGCAGCTCCTATTGTCAGCGCATTTGAAGATGTACCTGACGGATACTGGGCAAGCTGTGATATAAATACCTTAACTGATAACAATGTTATAGCAGGTTATCCGGATAGAACATTTAAACCAAACCTTCCCGTATCAAGAGCAGAAATGGCTACTTTGGTTGTAAAAGGTTTTAACTTAAATGATGATGTAACATGCCCTAACAATATGTTTAAAGATGTACCTCAATCACACTGGGCAAATAAAACCATTGCCAAGGCAGTATCTAACGGCTTAATGGCAGGCTACCCGAATAATATGTTTAAACCCAATCAGCCTATATCAAGAGCGGAAGCATTCTCTATAATGGCTAAAGGTATAAAATGCCCTATGGATGATTGTAAGGCTGAAGAAGTATTAAATAAATACTGTGACGGAAATAAAGTTCCTGATTGGGCAAAAGTACCCGTTGCAAAAGTGCTTGAAACCGGCGGAATTTCTGATTTCCCAAATCCTAACGAAATCAGCCCTAATCAAGATGCAAGCCGTGCAGAAATCGCTTCTATGTTAGAAAATGTCAGAGTTGCTTTAGGCTACAGCAAGGATGATAAAGTAACATCAAATGACTGTGGATGTGCGCCTAAAAAGGCATACTATGAAAATGAAGAAACAGTTACCATCCCTACACTTCAATTAACCTTCAGCGATGAAATCAGTGCTAAATCGGCTAACATCGGTGACAGATTCTCTGCAACAACAATAGACTCAGTTACAATTAACGGTTTGGAATTCCCTGCAGGTTCTAAAGTATACGGTAAAGTTTTAGAAGTTGTAAGACCTACAAAACATTGCCAAGGTGCTATAAAATTGTCATTTGAGACAATTAAAAACGGAAAATGCAAGGCTCAATTACCTAACCAAATTTTAACCGCTCAGGTTAATAAGGTTAAAAATCCTAATGCCGTTGCAAGAATAGTAGAATTCCCATTTACATGGGTAGGCGGATTATTAGGTGATGTAGGCAGAACCGTAGGCGGTGCAATAGTTAGTGCATCAAACGCAGTTGAACAGGTTGTTTCCGGTGTTGGTGTCGGTACCGGCGAAATCTTCCAAGGTCAATTTAAAGCTGCGGGAAGAAGCTATGTCGATGTTGGTAAAGCTATTGTTACAGCTCCTGTTGATTTAACAAGAACTGCACTATCGGGTACTATGGGATTATTCCAGTACACGGGCGACGAAATCAGCTACCTTGTTGATCCTAAAGGTATGAAGGTTTCTTCTGTTAACCCGAAAGAAAAAGTTACTATAGCTTTTGGCTGCCACGAACAATAATATAATCTATCTCTTCAAGAGGTGCAAAAGTCCCCGCAAATACTCGGGGACTTTTTGTTTGCCTGTATAAAATAACGTTTTTTAATTTTATATAAATTTACAACATTCAGGTTATGTAGTAAAATAGGAAAAAAGAGGAGTAGTTGTTATGGCAGATAATGATTCAGTGGTTATAAAATGTCCTGCTTGCGGGTGTGAGATGGTGAAAGTCTTTATGCCAAAAGCCGGTGTTAATCTTGATGTGTGCATTAATGGGTGCGGTGGTATTTACTTTGATAACAGAGAATTTCTGGAATTTGATGAGCCGCATGAAGATATATCCCCGCTTGAAGAATTGTTTAAAGATAAAGAATTTAAACATGTTGATGAAAATCAAACAAGGTATTGTCCTGTGTGCGGAAATGCTATGATGAAAAATTATTCTGATATCGGAAAAGAAGTTCAGGTTGATGAGTGCTATTCTTGCGGCGGAAAGTTCCTTGATAACCAAGAAATAAAGAAAATCCGTTCGTTAAATTCACCGGAAAACAGACAGCGAAGTGATGCCATTGTTAAAAATTTATATTCATCCGTCGGAATTGAATTAGAGGAAAAGAAGAAAAGATATAATCAACTTACTCATGGATTTAATAAATTATCACGAATGATATTTGCAGTTTTTATGATTATTACGATATTGGTCATTTGTATTGGTTTTATTTTAACTTTTCTCGTTAAATGATTTAAGTTTTAAAAAAAATTCCTCTTTTATGAGGAATTTTTTTATATATCAAGTTTTTCCATTAAGTCATCGGGGATATCAAAATTTGAATAAACATTTTGAATATCATCGTGTTCTTCAAGTTTTTCCATTAATCTTAAAATATTTAAAGCTGTTTTTTCGTCGGTTACTTCAATAGTATTTTCCGCAATTCTTGTAAGTTCTGCGTTTGAACCTTTAAATCCTTTTGCTTCCAATGTTTCAACGCAGGATTGGAAATCATCGGGAGTTGTTATAACTTTATAAATTTCATCTTCTTCAACAACATCTTGGGCATTTGCTTCAATAGCGGCTTCAAATAATTTATCAAAATCCGTTGATTCCTTTGGAAATTCAATAGCTCCGACCTGTTTAAACATCCAGCCTACACATCCTGTTTCACCTAAGTTTCCGCCAAATTTAGTAAAAAAGCTTCTTATATCGCCTGCCGTGCGGTTTCTGTTATCAGTCATTGCTTCAATAAAGATAGCACATCCGCCGGCAGTGTAGCCTTCATAGGTTAATTCTTCAACACTGTCGGCACCTCCTGCGCCCGAGCCTTTTTCTATTGCTCTTTTAATGTTGTCATTAGGAAGTCCTGCCGCTTTTGCTCTATCTATTGCAGTTCTTAATCTAAAGTTACCCGCAGGGTCAGGGCCTCCGAGTTTTGCT
The DNA here is from genome assembly GCA_947589255.1 of Candidatus Gastranaerophilales bacterium. Taxonomy (GTDB): domain Bacteria; phylum Cyanobacteriota; class Vampirovibrionia; order Gastranaerophilales; family Gastranaerophilaceae; genus Avigastranaerophilus. The sequence goes on from CANQAL010000032.1 coordinate 3,386, forward strand.
GCGATAATTAATTCTCTTGAAAATTTTTGAAATACTACACCTCTTGCAGCATCAACGGCCGCTTTTTTGTGTTTTATGGTTGACCACTTAGAATGTCCTGACATATTATTCCTTTCATATATTGTTTGTTTTTTATTTTATTGTAATATAAAAGTATGGAAAATGAAATAAATTCTAATTTACAAAGTGCGTTGGATTATTTTAAATCGGCAGATTATGAAAAGGCTGTTGATTCATTTTTACTTGCGCTTGATGAGGATAAAAATAATCCTAATATCTTAAATAATATTGGGCTTTGCTATTCTAAACTTGCTAAAGACGATTTAGCGGTTGAGTATTTTATTAAGGCTTTGTCTTTTAATCCGAAATCCGTTCAAACGTATATTAATTTGTCAGATGTTTATTTTAGAAATAAAAATATTATTGATGCTATAAACCTGCTGGAAAACGGTGTTACTTTAATGCCTAATGAAATTGCCTTGAAGCACTATTTATCAAGATTTTATCTTGAAGACTGCCGTTATGATTTAGCTATGGATCAATTATTTGAAATATTGGATTTAGATGGTGATAACCTTGATGCATATTGGGATTTAGGAAATATTCAATTTGAACTCGGCGATTACGATAGTGCCGTTGATAATTACGAAAACGTTTTGGAAAAAGTAACGGATAATGCAGTATTATACTATCAAACAGCTATTGCCTATGAAGCAAACGATAATATTGATAAAGCAATATCTAATCATTTAAAGGCAATATCGGCTAATGAAAATTTTCATCCTTCCTATAAAAAATTAGGGATTTTATTTATGGCTCGAGGTGATAATGAAAGTGCCGTTGAGTATTTTCAGGATTATTTGAATTTTGATTTGCCTGATGAAGAAAAGAAAAATATAAATGATTTAATTTCAAGAATCAGCAAATAGTTATATTCTTTTGTCTGATAAAAATAATAAATACTTTTCCGATAATTTAATTAATAAATATATTATCGGGAGATTTATATGAAAGATGTTGTAATTTATACGGTGGATTACTGCCCGTATTGTAAAAAAGCTGAAATGCTTTTAAAAAGCTTAGATATTCCTTTTAAAAAAATTGATATAACTCAGAATGAAGATGAACATAGGCAAAAACTCGGCGAATATTACGGAATTCAAGGCAGAGTTACCGTTCCTCAGATAATTATCGGAGGGAAAAGAATTGGCGGGTTTGATGTGCTTGAAAAATTTCATAACTCAGGTGAGCTTGAAAAATTGCTTGAGAATTAGAGGTCATTATGAATAAATTTTTTAATCTTTATAATTCGCTTTGCACGGGTGCCAATTCTTCGGGAGTTTTTTCGTTTGATCCTTATTTTTCAGCAGTTAAAGAAATGCTTGTATCTGAACTTAGAGAAGTCGTTTTTTATATTGAAAAATTAAAAGATCTCAATTTTGATATGACGGAATATACAGATAAAGTTATTGAGTTTGTATCTGTTCTTATTGTAAATTTGGATTTCAGACGGGAAAGCTTTTTTGTCATTGTTGAAGATTTATATAATAATAAATCCGACCTGCAGAATACTTATATAAATATATGCACGGATAAAGGCATAAAACCTGAAAGCATTGCAGGCGAAATGTCGGATTTATCAAATAAAGACTCTATAATTAAAGCTTTAAATGAACATGAAAAAAATATAAACTTAAAGGGTGTTTCTTTAGGGATAAATAAAAAAAACCTTTATGAGATAATGATTAACCTTGTCTTAAATGCGTGTAACTGTTTAATTGAGTTAAAAAATTACGGAGAAGATTTTAAAGAAGCTAAAGAAGAAGTTTTAAAATTATTCAACACCTCTAATTTTACCGCTTCAGATGAGAATGAATGGATAAAAAAGATTAAAGAGTTTTCGGCTTGGAACTATAAAATAACAAAAAAATTGTATGATAAAATAAATGAACGATTTGGTCCTGTAGAAAAATCGCAAGTCCCTTTTATTGTCAAAGAAGGGAAGGCAATACTTGTTTCAGGCTCAAGCTTTTTGGATTTGGAAAAAATCTTACTTGCTTCACAGGGAAAAAATATTAACGTTTATACTCACCATAATTTAATAAGTGCCTTTCAATATTCAAAATTAAAAAAATACAAGCATCTTATAGGACACTATCAAAGATTGAGTAATAATTTTCCTTTAGACTTCGCTTCCTTCCCGGGGCCTATATTTATTACCAGAAATTCTGCCCCGAAAATCGAAGTAATAAGAGGGCAAATATACACAGAGGCAAAATATCCGGCTTTCGGCATCGCAAAAATAGAAAATAACGATTTTGCATCTTTAATTGATTATGCTCTTAATTCTGACGGATTTAAAGAAAATACAATTATAAATACACTCTCGATCGGTATTGATGATGAAAACCTGCAAAATAAAATTTGGCAGATTGTAAACAAATTTCAAACAAACCAAATTAAACATATTGCAATAATAGGAATAATAGATAAATTTGCTAAAACAAACGATTATATTAACAAATTTCTTGATGAAATTCCTGATGATTTATATGTTATTTCTTTTGCTTATGACATTGATAAAGAAAATGTTTGGTGTGCAAATCCTTACTATGATTTTCCCTTGCTTTATAAAATATTGGATTTGCTTCAAACGGGAATAAATAATATTAATGAAAATATAAGTATATTTTTAACGGATTGTGCTGTAAATACACTTTCTCAAATATTTAATTTAAAACACTTAGGTATTAAAAATATATATTTAGGAACGTGCTGCCCTAATATTATGAATCCTGTTTTGTTTGACGGGTTGAAAAAATTATTTGACATAAAAGAAATATCATCGGTGAAAGATGATATTAAAAATATTTTAAAATAAAAAAGAGGAAGATTATTCTTCCTCTTTTTTTATATAATTTCGTCAGATACCGTATAACCTGCGAATAATTCAAGTACTTCTGCTACATTTTCGTAACCGTATTGTTGAACCAGTTGAGCATAAGTAGAATCTGTACTCTTTATTGCATTAAGAACCGTTTGCGCACCCGATGATAAATTGCCGGGGACATTTTTCATCGTTTTAACAGGATGTCTTATTGCTTTAATTATACTTGATGCTGTTTCTGATTTAAATACAGATTTAGTTGTATTAATAGGATGTTTTACAGAATCAATCAATTTTCCTGTTAAATTGTCTATTCTTTTCCCCGCAGCAGTAGTTTCATCAGTTATAAATGCTTTTCTTGCATTTAATTCATTTTGCATACTTATTTCTTTTTCTGTAAGTCCGCCATCCATTTTACTAACTTTTCTTTCAAGTCTTTTAATTTTTAAAGCTTCCCCTGTAGGTTCAAGACTTGTTTGTATTTGCTTTAAATTATATTTTCCTGAACGATAACCGTCCTTTACAAATGCTTTACCGTATTGACCAAGAGTTTTTACTGATAGTTTAGTTCCCGATTTTTCTAATGCTTGCAGAGCAGAACCTTTTGCAGTATTCCCGGCAGCAGTCTTCATTGCCTTAACTCCGGCTTTAGCACCGACAATTGACATACCGACAGTAAATGCTCCGCCGCCGATATTTTGCCATGCTTCTTTTGCCTCGGCATCAGTATCAGCTGTTGCAGCATTGTATATGCCTTTTCCGACTTGTATAGCCCCCATCGTTCCACCAACTACACAAGCGGCAACACCTAATGCCGGGAATGCCATGCATAAAGCGGCAGTGCCAAGACTTAATAGAGTTTTACCAAGTGAAAATTTACCTTCTTTATTGGTAAACATTCCCTTGACTCCGTTAACTACGGTTTTCCCGACACCTTTTAATGTATTCCATAATGCGCTTCCAAACCCGATTTTTCCGTCATCTTTTCCGTCAGTGCAGGTTTCAGAATAGCTTGATTCAAAACTGTCTGTTTGTGTATTATAGTCAGTTTCATATGTTGCATATGTATTCGTCTTAGTGCTGTCACCGGTTATTGGTTTCCACATTGAATAATCAATAGGTGTGTTAAGACTGTTAACTGACATATATCCTCCACAAAGTTATAAAATTATCCTATATTTTTATAAAGTATATTTTTTTCTTAAAATTTACATAAAAAAAACAATTGTTAAGAAATATAAAAAAACATGCTCTATAATATGAGCATGTTTTTTATTTTATTTTTAATAAGTTTAATTGTACTTTTTATAAATTAATACCGCATTATGACCGCCAAACCCGAAGGAATTTGTTAATGCTATATTAACGGGAAGTTTTTCGGCTTTATTTGGAACATAGTTTAAGTCTGCAACTTCTTCATCGAGATTTTCTATATTTATTGTAGGCGGAACAATTCCGTCATTAATTGCATGAATACAAATAACTGATTCTGCGGCACCTGATGCACCTAGCATATGACCTGTTTCTGATTTTGTTGAACTTACTCTTAAATTCGGATTTTGCTTTTTATCGCCAAATACTCTCGCAATAGCCATAGATTCTGCTATGTCACCAAGATGTGTACTTGTGCCATGTGCATTAATATACTGAACTTCTTCAGGTTTTAAGCCTGCATCTTTTAGTGCAAACTCCATTGCTTTTGCAGCGCTTGAACCGTCCGGGCATGGTGCAACTACATCATATGCATCACCTGTTTGACCGTAGCCGATTACTTCTGCATAAATTTTAGCACCCCGTTTTAGTGCATGTTCAAGTTCTTCCAATACTAAAATTCCTGCACCTTCTGCCATTACAAAACCGTCACGGTCTTTATCATATGGTCTTGAAGCCTTAGTAGGTTCATCATTTCTTTTTGATAATGTTTTTGCAGCCGTAAATGCACCTAAACCGATTGTACAAATTGCAGCTTCACTTCCGCCTGCAATTACCGCATCGGCTTCTCCGTATTGAATTGTCCTAAATGCATCACCAATGCAGTGCGCAGCTGTTGCGCAAGCTGTAACTATTGCTTTATTTACACCTTTAGCACCCATTTCAATGGAAATTTTACCTGCACCCATATCGCATATCAGCATAGGAATTGTAAAGGGAGTACATTTTGTAGGCCCTTTTTTCAGCATATCCGCATAGCTTTTTTCTATTGTATGAAATCCGCCTGCGGCTGAACCTACTATTACCCCGAATCTATAAGGGTCAATATCTGATTCTTTTATTTTTGAATCTTCAACGGCTTCTCTTGCCGCAACTATTACATACTGCAAAAATTTATCAAGCCTTCTTGCTTCTTTTGGCTCAAAATAATCAATAGGATTAAAAACTGATTCTTTTATTTCACCGCCTATTAAAACAGTGTGTCCGCTCATATCTTCCATATTCTCAATTTTAGAAACGGCGCTTCTGCCGTTTACAACACCATCCCATAACTTCTTTGAGCCGACTCCATAGGGAGATACCACTCCCATGCCTGTTACTACTACACGTCTTTTTGTCATTTTTTCACCTATTTTATATTTAATCTGTTAATAAAATGAGGAGAACTTGCATATCCAAGCACCCCTCATTAAACCTGTATTGATTTATCGGGCAATTATGAATTTGCTTCGATATAATTTACTGCATCTTGAACAGTTGCAATTTTTTCAGCTTCTTCATCAGGAATTTCGCATCCGAATTCTTCTTCAAAAGCCATAACTAATTCAACTGTATCTAATGAATCAGCACCTAAGTCTGCTGTAAAGCTTGCTTCAGGAGTAACTGCGCTTTCTTCAACGCCTAATTGTTCTACAACTACTTTTTTTACTCTCTCAAGAATGTCACTCATTTTTTCTACCTCATTTTAACTAATACATTTATGTTTATTATGAATTTATTATACTATTTACAGATAATTTTGCAAATTATTAACTATATTACAAGTCCGCCATCTACCCCAATAACTTGAGCGGTTATATATGGAGCATCTTCTGCCAGAAATTTTACTGTTTTTGCTATATCTTCAGGCTGACCTAATCTTTTTAACGGAATATGCTCGGTTATTTTTTCAGTATCTAAGTCTTTTGTCATGTCGGTTTGGATAAATCCGGGGGCTATTGCATTAACTCTGATATTGCGTGATCCAAGTTCTTTTGCAAGTGATTTTGTAAAGCCTACAAGTCCTGCTTTTGCCGTCGAGTAATTAGCTTGCCCTGCATTTCCCATTAACCCTGAAATGCTTGACATATTTACAATACAGCCGCTTCTTTGTTTTACCATTGTTTTTATTATAGGGCTTGTCATATAAAATGCGCTGTTTAAGTTCGTATTTATAACAGCTTCCCAGTTTTCACCGCTCATTCTCATAAATAAGCCGTCACGAGTTATTCCTGCATTATTTACAAGAACATCTATTCTGCCGAAATCAGTTAAAACTTCGTTTGCGGCTTTTTCGCATGCTTCTTTATCAGCTACATTAAATTTATATGCTTTTGCTTTTGCTCCAAACGATTTTAAATCTTCTATAGTTTTATTTGCAGCTTCATCATTGCCTGCATAACTGATGGCAACATCATATCCCGCTTTTGCAAGTTCTATTGCGCATGCTCTGCCTATTCCTCTTGATGCGCCCGTTATTAAAGCAACTTTATTTTCTGACATTATACAAGCTCCTTTTCTTTATTGTTTGATAAGTCATTTATTACATTTTGTAGTGAATCCCAATCATATATGTTATATGTTGTTATATTTGCATTTATTTTTTTATTTAATCCTGCTAATACCTTCCCCGGACCGATTTCAATAAAGTTTGTTATTCCTTTATCTGTTATATTGTTTATTGTCTTTGTCCACATAACGGAAGAATATATTTGTTTTGGAAGTTTTTCTTTAAATATATTTCCTTGTGTTTCAGCATTAGCATCAACATTTGTATAGACAGGTATATTTGTATTATTAAAAGTATATTCTTTTATATAATTTTCAAATGTATTACCTGCTTCAAGCATTAAAGGAGAATGAAATGCACCTGAAACGGCAAGCGGAATAACCCTTTTTGCTCCTGCTTCTTTAAATTTATCCATAGTGTTATTTATTTCATCTCTATCGCCTGTTATTACAACCTGCCCCGGGCAATTAAAGTTAGCTACATAAACATTATTTAATTCTTTTGTTATAGCAATAACTGCTTCATCATTCAGCCCGAGTACAGCTGCCATGGCTCCATCGGTTTTTTCTGCGGCATCATTCATTAATTCCGCTCTTTTTTGAATTAATTTTAATATAGTTTTTAAATCAGCACCGCCTGAAACATATATTGCGGCATACTCGCCTAAACTGTGACCTGCCGTGCAAGCTGTTTCGATGTTATATTTTTCTTTTAAAGCCTCATATGCGGCAATGGATACGGTTAAAATACACGGCTGAGAATTTATTGTTTTCTTAAGTTCATCTTCCGTCCCGTTAAAACATATATCTGATATACTGCGGCCTAAAACTTCATCTGCCGTTTCAAAGACTTTTCTTGCCGCAGGAGAATTTTCATATAAATCTTTTCCCATACCTTTAGCTTGTGCGCCCTGCCCGGGGAATATTAATGCAAATTTTGTCATTAAGCTATACCTTCTCTTAATCTTACAACTGTTGTACCGACTGTCATGCCCGCACCAAACCCTGTTAGAATTGCTGTTGCGGGAAGTTTAATTTTGCCTGAATGTATTGCTTCCGTTAAAGCAATAGGAATTGAAGCAGCAGAAGTATTTGCGTATTCCTGAATATTTGATATAACATTTTCAGGGTTAAATTCCAGTCTTTTTTCAAGGGCTTCAATTATTCTCATATTTGCCTGATGAGGAACGAGATAATCTATTTCGTTCATTTTAAGACCTGATTTTTCAACACATTCTTCAACGTAAACGGGAAGTTTTGTAACTACATATTTATAAACTTCTTTACCTTCCATTTTTACAAACATATCTTCTTGTGTATTCGGTTTAACAAGCGGACAGTTTTTACCCGGAATAGGCATTTTAATAAAATCACCGAACTGACCTTCAGCTTTTAAGCTGACTGCAAGTATATCGTCTTGATCATCATCAGAAACCGTAAGCATCATAGCACCTGCTCCGTCTCCAAACAGAACGCAAGTAGAACGATCAGTCCAATCTACACATCTTGAAACGGCATCTGTTGCAACTATTAAGACTGTTTTCGCTGATTCTGATTTTATTAGTGCTCTTGCTATACCCATTCCGTATATTAACCCTGAGCAGGCTGCAGTTATATCAAAACAAGCCGCATTTACAGCCCCGATAGCCGCTTGGATTTCACAGGCACTTGAAGGGTATGCGTGAGTTTCAACACTTGCTGCCGCTATTATGAAATCAATTTTATCGGCGGAAATTTTTGAAGTTTTTAAAACTTTTTCTGCTGCCTTAATACCCATTTCAACGGCTGTTTCATCACCTGATAAAACATGTCTTCTTTCAATACCTGTTCTTGTTCTTATCCATTCATCCGATGTATCAAGTATTTTTGTTAAATCGTCATTGGTAACTACAGCTTCCGGTACTTGGAAACTTATTCCTGCAATTCTGATAGGAATACTCATTTGTTTAACTCTCCCCGTAGTATGATGATATCTTTTTATTTACTCCGGCTTCAACTGCATTATAAGCAACTTTTACGGCATTTTTTATTGCATAAGCGCTGGAACGGCCATGACAAATTACTGTTGTTCCTTTAACCCCTAATAATAATGCTCCGCCGAATTCTTCATAATTTATTTTAACATATATTCTTTTTAATACAGGTCTTACAAGAAGTCCTATTATTTTTGAGAATAAATCATGATAAAATTCTTGTTTTATCATATAGAAAAGCATTCTTGCAACACCTTCTATTGTTTTTAGTGTAACGTTACCGACAAAACCGTCGCATACAATTACATCGCAGTTACCTAAAAAGATTTCCTTTCCTTCTGCGTTACCGATGAAGTTTAATTCGTCTTTATTTTCATCAAAGAGTTTATAGGTATCTTTAGCAAGTTCGTCGCCTTTTCCTGCTTCTTCTCCGATGTTTAAAAGAGCAATTCTCGGATTTTCTATGCCTAAAACAGATTTTGCATATGTTGAACCCATTAACCCGAATTGATACAACATTTCAGGTGTGCAATCCGTATTTGCCCCGGAATCTATTAACACTAAAGGTCCTTTCATTGTGGGAATTACAGTTGCTATAGCGGGTCTTTCTATACCATGAAGTCTGCCTAAACCGAATAAGCTTGCTCCCATAGCAGCACCCGTTGAACCTGCAGCAACAACCGCATCGGAACTGCCCGTTACTACTGCATTAACTGCCAGTACGATTGAAGAATTTTTCTTTTTACGTATTGCTTGTCCGGGGGCTTCTCCCATTTCTATGACTTCAGAAGCATGTGTCTTTTTTATATCAAGAGTTTTCGTGTTTACTTTTATTCTTTTTGGCGGGAATATTCCTCCGCCTACAGAACACACTATCCCTTCCTGATCAATACGATCGAGTTCTCTTTCAATGTCATATAATTTCCCGACGAGTTCAATGGGAATATTATATTCCATTGCAGCCCATACAGCTCCTTCCACTATCGCTCTGGGGGCATTATCTCCGCCCATTGCATCTATAGCTATCCTAGTCATACTATTTATATCCCCATATTCTTTTTTATTATTCTTCTTCTTTTTTAGCTTCAGTCTTTACAACTTTTTTGCTGACAGGTTTTCCTTTATATGTACCGCATTCCGTACATACCGTATGTGTTAATACGGTTGCTCCGCAGTTTGTACATATTGTTGTTTCAGGCACACTGCCTTTCCAATTAGCTCTTCTTGATGCTTGGGCTGCTTTACCCGTTCTTTTCTTTGGTACTGCCATTTTATTTATCCTTTTATTTCTGTTAACTTATCTCTCTTTACAAGTTATAACACAAACAAGCTTATTTAGCACAATTTATGTGTAATATATTCCTTTTTTTGTAAAGAATTCTTCAACTTTTATTTTAAATTGAACTTATTTTTTGTCAAACTAAAAGAGGAACAGTGTATCTGTTCCTCTTTTTTTATTATATCTACTTTATCCTGCCAGCTTATAAGAGAATGAATCTTGAATTGTCTGCTGCAAGGTTTGATCCGCTGATTGCATTTCTGTTTGTGCCGCTTGATATTGAGTTTGAAGTCGTTGTAATTCCATTGAACATTTTTTATCTATCGCTTCAAGTTCTGCTTTTTGTGCTTCCAGCTGTTTTACATCGGGTGAATCTTTGTCACCGATTTTATTTATACTGGAGGTTGTTTTGGCAATCTCTTCAGCTATCCCCATTTGATAGCTTGTCTGCTCGTTTATCTTAGATTGAAGTGTGTTAAGATAATTCGTCAGATACATTTTTCTTTGAAATGATAGTAAGAATCCCATTTTCTTTACCTTGTTTGATTAAGTTGTCTGCCCTTTAAGAACACGTGTTCTGAATTCTGTGCAAGAATCAGTTCGGTTTTCTTTAATTTGTAACGTTCATAATTAATTCTGAATTTGATTTTTTTAAGCTTTGTTTTTACTGTACATAAATCCTTTACAGACGCAATAAATTCTGTTAAAAACAATTTTATCGGATTTCTTTTCTTTAAAAATGCTTTTGTAAAGTTTAAAAAATTCCTTATTCTGTTAATATGAACCTGCAGTGTTGCCAATGTTTGAGAGTTTGCCACACTATACTCCTTACTTTGACAAGACTACATTAATATAAAAACATCAACTTAATATTTATTGCTAGCTGTTTTTTTAATTAATGTGTCTTATATTTTTTCTAATAAGCCTTAAATTGCTTTCTACTCTTATGTTTTTTATCGTCTTTTTTAATTTTTTTCTTTAATTTTTTTTTATTTAAAGTAAAAAAAATTTACATTTTTTTACAAAAATGTAAATTTTTAAATATATAAGTTTATTTTTATCTGTAAAAATTTAATACATCATTTATTAAATTAATTATTTTCGTTGTTATTTCTTCAATATATTCGGCACTTGCTAATCCGTTTATTACAATATCGGCATTTTTCATTGTTGGTCTTATATATATTTGAGCGGTATTATTTACATCATTAAACTGATGTTCTGCTGCTGCACCTGTTTTTCCTCTTGATATTGCCCTTGTAAACCATCGTTCTTTAATTTTTTCAAAAGGTGTAAAAACATATACTTTTATATCAAACAAATCAACCAATTCTTCGCCTAAAACATATAAGCCTTCTGCAAGTATTGCTTTTGTCGGATTTTTATATGCTCTGTTCGGTATGCTTTCGCAAGTTACAAAGTCATATTCCGGAGCATTTACTCCGCATCCGTTTTTTAAACTTATTAAGTGCGCACGCATCAACTCTAAATTTATCGCTTCAGGACAATCGAAACTGAAACCTGTTTTATATAACTCTTCATAGCTGCCTGCTTTTTTCAATTCTTCTGATGTATCTTTATAATAATCATCACAGCATAATGAAGTATATGTTTCATTAAATAATTTTTTTCTTAATGCTTTTGATACGTAATTCACAAGAGTGGTTTTTCCTGATGCGGATTCCCCCGTTATTCCTATCATACATTGTTCGTGTTTGTTATCCAAAAATTCTCGTATTGTTTTTATAAGTAAATTTTCATTTAGGGAAAGGATTAGAGGTTGTTTTTGTCTGCGGTCATCTTCAAGTATATCTTTTATTCCGTCTACGATTTTAAATACCGCCACATTAATATCCCGCTCTATATGATGAGATTCTTTTTCGTTTCTCTCGACTGTTGATTCTATTGTCATGTATTTCTCCGCTTGTTGAGTTTTTTCATTTAATATTAAAACCGATTATAAAATAATTTGTCAGGTCATGAATGTAATCTTAAGTTTTATTACTAATATTTGTTACATATTTTTTTATTTCATTTATTCTTTCTTCTGTAAGAATTGCAGTATATGTAATTTTATCTTCGACTTCTTTTA
>CANQAL010000033.1 GCA_947589255.1 Candidatus Gastranaerophilales bacterium
TCTTTTTAATTTGTTTTTATCTCTAATTGGTTCAACTATACTCATAATTTTCCTTTCTTGTTACAACAAAATATAAAAAATGTTGCGTTAAAAAGGAAAAAAAATGAAAGAAAAAATAAAAGAAATTCTTAAAGATGCAATTTCTGAACTTAATGAACAATTAGATGATGAAGAAAAAATTGATTGTAACGAAAATACCCATTTTATAGGTTCGAAAGCAAATTTATCATCAATCAGTTTTGTTACTTTAGTATCAATTATAGAAGAATTAATTGAAACAAAATTTGACAAAACAGTACATCTTGTTGATGAAAAAGCCTTTTCTTCAAAAAGAAGCCCATTTTATTCCGTTGAGACTATGACTGATTATATAGAAGAACTTTTAAAGGATGCATAAATGATTATTGTTATTACAGGCACATCCAGAGGGATAGGTTTAAATCTTGCTAAAATGTACCTTGATGAAGGTCATACGGTAATCGGCTGCAGCAGGCATGATTCAGAATTAACTCATTCTAATTATGAACACTATATTGTTGACCTCACTAATGAAGATGAAATTAATTCTTTTGCTAAATCTGTAAAGAAAAAGTATGAAAGAACAGATGTGTTAATTAATAACGCAGGAATTGCTTCAATGAATCACTTTATGCTCACTCCTTCAGACACGGCAAAAAAAGTTATGAATACAAACTTTTTTGCACCTTTTGCCATGACAAGAGCATTTATTAATACATTAAAAAAATCAGCTCATCCGAGAATTATAAATTTTTCTACTGTTGCCGTTCCTTTTAATTTGGAGGGGGAATTGGCTTATGTTGCTTCAAAATCTGCTGTTGAAAGTATGACTAAAATTTTAGCTAAAGAACTTGCGGTATTTAAAATAACCGTGAATGCTATAGGACCAACTCCCGTAAAAACATTCTTAACAGCAAACGTTAGTGAAGATAAAATTAATAATTTGCTCTCAAGGCAGGCAATCAAACGGTTTGGAGAATTTGATGATATTAAAAATGTTATTGATTTCTATATTAAAGAAAACAGCGATTTTATTACAGGGCAAATTATCTATCTTGGCGGAGTTAATAAATGAATATAGATTTCATTACTGACAAAATAGCTTCATTTTCTGATAATATTGCTATTGTTGATTCCGAAAAAGAATATACTTTTAATCAGATATTAGACGAATATAACAATGCAAAAAAACTTATAAAAGAAAATAACATATATAAAAATGCAATAGTATCACTATTAGCTGATTTTACACCGAAATCAACAGCTTTATTTTTAGCTCTTATTGAAAATGACTCTATAATTGTTCCGATATCAAAGACCGTAAAAACTACAGATAATTATATAAACATATCTCAAAGTGAATTTTATATTGAAATAAATGATGAAAACGTAAAAATAACAAAAACAGATATTAAACCTGAACACCCAATGCTTTTAAAATTAAAAGAAACAGAACACCCCGGGCTTATTTTATTTTCATCCGGTACAACGGGTGAACCCAAAGCAGCACTTCATGATTTGACTTTTTTGTTGGAAAAATTTAAAAAAGAAGGTAAAAGACTATCAACGGTGACATTTCTTTTGTTTGACCACATCGGCGGATTTAATACAATGATGCATACTTTAGTTAACGGAGGGCTGATAGTAACACTTAAAACAAGGAGTGTTGACGAGGTATGTTCGTTTATTGAGAAATATAAGCTTGAGCTTCTCCCCACATCACCGACATTTATCAATATGATAATTTTAAATAAAGCATATGAAAAATATGATTTATCATCATTAAAGCTGATAACGTACGGAACTGAGCCCATGCCTGAAACCACACTTAAAACATTGCATAAGGTATTGCCGAATGTTAATTTAAAACAGACCTACGGTTTGTCAGAGCTTGGTATAATGCCGACAAAATCCGAAAACTCGGAATCCTTATGGCTAAAATTAAGAAATGATGAAACATTTCAAACAAAAATAGTTGATGATATATTGTATATCAAATCAAAATCGGCAATGATAGGGTACTTAAATGCACCGTCTCCATTTGATAGTGACGGCTGGTTTAATACAAAAGATAAAGTCATTCAAAAGGGCGAATTTGTAAAAATACTTGGCAGAACTACTGATTTAATTAATATCGGAGGTCAAAAGGTATACCCCGTTGAAGTAGAAAGCGTATTTTTTGAATGCCCCGGTGTATTAGATATCAGAATTTACGGGGCTGATAATCCTCTTATGGGTAAGGTATTAGAAGCTGAAGTTCAGGTTGCACAAGAAAATAATAACAGAGAATTTATAAAAAATCTTAGGAAATATGCAAAAGAAAAACTTGAACCCTATAAAATACCCGTTAAATTTAATTTAACAACAAAAAATTTATACGGTGACAGATTTAAAAAGAAAAGGTAATTACTTACTTTGAATATTCTTTTAACTCTTTGTTAATATAAATAAAATCCTTCAATCCGTCAAAATTGTAACCAAAAAGCTTATGCATTTTAACGACAGGTTTATTATTTATGACATCAACCCACAAAAAAGAGTCATTTATATTTTTCAGTTTGATTACAGAATTATAATAATCTAATAATTTCATTGTATTTAATGCATTATGGTCTAAGCTAACAAGCTGGTCAAAATTTGAAGATTTACCGTTTAATTTAAACAGCATAAAAGATGTAATTAATGATTTATCATTTCTTGTAACTAAAACTTGTTTATTTTTCTGCAAATCGTACAATTCTTCAATTGATGGTAAATGTGAAGAATAATGATTGAATGTCTTATTCAAAACTTCACATATATATTGAATGTCATCTTCATTTGCCGTTTCAATTTCATTTGCGGAATATTTTTTAAATTGTCTTAAGTCTGTGCATTTAACACGCATTCTTTGATATTCCGTATCAAAAATAAAATATTTTGTTATCAGATTGTGCAAATTTTCAGGCATATCAAATTTTGTAATATATTCAAATGAAATTTTTAAATCGGAAGGCAGTGTATTTAATAAACAAGATAAGGCTGATAAATCATTACAGGCAAAATACAGTCTGTATATATCTCTATCTTTTAATAAAAAGATTAATGCATTATCATTATCAGATATATAACAAGCATTTGTAAAATCCGTAAAAAAACAATTAGTTAAAAAATTTTTTATATCGGCTGTTCTAATATTTTTAATTTTTTCCGCAATATTCAAAATATACCTCTATAATAATTTCGAAAGAGCATTTCTGTCTATTTTGCCGTTTGAGTTTGTTGGAAGTTTATCCAGCCTGTAAATTTCGGTTGGTATCATATACTTTGGAATTGAATTAGAAAGAGTTTTTATTAAATCCTTTAATTCAATTTCAACATTACTTTCATAGAATAGCACAATCTTAGTGTTTTTACTATCATAAATAATTGCACCTCTTTTTATTTCACTGACTGCTCCGAGCGCTGTTTCTATCTCACCGAGTTCTATTCGGTAGCCAAGGTGTTTAATTTGAAAATCTTTTCTGCCTTCAAACATTATTTCACCTTTTTCATTGTAATGAACTAAATCTCCGGTTTTATAGATATATTCAGGGAATTTATCATTAACAGGATTTTGCACAAAGACCTCAGCTGTTTTTTTAGGGTTATTATAATATCCGTTTGCCAAAGCACTTCCTCTAACACATAATTCTCCTGAAATATTTGGTTCGATAATTAATTTATTATCATCTGATATGATTAATATTTCACTATTATTGCAGGCCTTTCCGATAGGTAAAGGTTCATTATCTTCAAATTTTCTATCGATTGTATAATATGAACATGCAACTGTTGCCTCCGTAGGCCCGTACAAATTACAAAATAAAGTATCAGGATAGTATTTTATCCAGTAATTTAATTGTTTAGCAGGCATTACCTCTCCGCAAAATAAAATTTTATTAAAATCAGGTCTTAATGTCTTTAATAAATCCATATTAGCAATATTGACAAGCACTGACGGAACAAATAAAAACATATTTACATTTTGTTCTTTATAATATTCTAATAGCTTAATAGGAAAACTAAAAAATGTTTCGGGTGTAATAATTAACTTTGCTCCGTTTTTTATTGTTATATATATATCAAATACCGATAAATCGAAATAAAAAGGCACCTGATTACCTATAACATCATTTTCATTGACTTTAAAGTAATCACTTGCCCATTCGATAAAGTTTTTAACCGCTCTGTGTGATATCACAACACCTTTAGGCAGACCGGTGGACCCTGATGTATTTAGAAGATAGGCACCGTCATAATCTATAATTTCTTCATATCTTGTTTTAATATCTTTTGTATAATGCGTTAAATCCTCCAATAATAAAATTTTACCGCTGTAACCGGTTTCTTTTAGTTTTTGCAAATTTTTTTCATCGGTTATAACTGCGATAGGGTCAATATTATTTAAAATACCTTCAATTCTTTCTTTTGGGTTTTTAATATCTAAAGGCATATAAATATTCCCCGAATACAAAATTCCGATAAATGCCGTAATTGCTCTTATTGATTTTGGTAGATAAACTCCAATAGGCAGATTTTTAACATAAACACTGCTTAATATATTTGTTGAAATATTTAAAGACTCTCTGTTTAATTGTGAAAATGTCATTTCTCTTTCACTATCTACAAAAGCAGTCTTTTCAGGATAATTTTTAACAGTGTTTTTTAAGTAATAAATTAAATTATTTTTCATATTTCCCTCCTAAACTAAACAGCAAAAAGCGGATTCTAAAATCATATGATTTAAAAAATCCGCTGTTAGATTATAAAATTTACTAATATTTAAAGGAAGAAATAAATAGCTATTTACCCCCCCCCGGTGCGCCATTTGATGATACTAAGCTATTTTGCAGGCTTAACCTGTCTATTTTCCCGTTAGAATTAACAGGAAGCTTATTAAGTTTATGAATTTCCGTTGGTATCATATATTTTGGAATTGAATTTGAAAGAGTTTTTATTAAATCCTTTTGTTCAATTTGTGTATCACTTTCATAAAACAGTACTATTTTGGAATTTTTACTATCATAAACAACACAAACATTTTTAAGCTCTTTTACACTTCCGAGTGCTGTTTCTATCTCGCCGAGTTCTATTCGGTAGCCAAGGTGTTTAATCTGAAAATCTTTTCTGCCTTGAAATATAATCTCTCCACGGTCGTTATAATATACCATATCACCTGTTCTATATATTCTTTCAGGGTATTTATCATTCAGGGGATTTTGAACAAATACTTTATTTGTTTTTTCTAAATCATTGTAATAGCCTAATGCTAAAGATGAGCCTCTTACGCACAATTCACCCGAGATATTGGGCTTTTCTATAAGCTTATTATTTTCATCAAGAACAATAACATCAGAATTTTTGCATCTGTTACCGATTGGAACGGGTTCATTATCTTTAAGGGGTCTATTTACAATATAATAAGTACAATCAACCGTAATTTCAGTAGGTCCGTATAAGTTTGAAAACAGAGAATCAGGGTAATATTTAATCCAATAGTTTAACTGTTTTGCGGGCATTACCTCACCTGCAAAAAGAATTTTATTTAACGGCGGTTTTACCGTTTTTAATAAATCCATATTGGCAATATTAACTAAAATTGAGGGTACAAAAAATATTAAATTAACCTGCTTTTCACAGTAATATTCAAGTAATTTTATTGGGAATATAAATAAATTTTCAGGTGTAACTATTAATTTACAGCCGTTTTTTAATGTTAAATAGATATCCAATACGGAATTATCGAAGTAAAACGGAGCTTGATTACCGATAACCTCATTTTCTGATATATTATAACATTTGCTTGCCCATTCAATGTAATCTATAATTGACCTGTGAGAGATTAAAACACCTTTAGGAACACCTGTTGAACCTGATGTATTTATTATATAAGCACCATCAGTATCTGTTAATTCTTCAAATCTTGTGTTTATTTTGGTACAATCTTTTTTAATTTCTTCATATAAAAGTATTTGACCTTTATAGCCTGTTTCTTTTAATTTTTCTAAATTTTTTTCATCCGTAATAACAGCTATTGGCTCAATATTATTTAAAATACCTTCAATTCTCTCTTTAGGATTTTTAATATCTAAAGGCATATAAATATTCCCCGAATATAAAATTCCAATAAATGAAGCAAGAGCATTAACGGATTTTGGTAAAAATACACCTATTGGCTTTTTTATTTGATTAGCGAAATTGACAATATTTGTTGAAATATTTAAAGCGGTTTTGTTGAACTCTGAAAATGTCATTACATTATCTTTATCTTCAAATCCTATTTTATTTGGGAATTTATCTATAGTTTCCGTTAAATATTCAATTACATTTATTTTCATAAATTTCTCCTAAAAATTTGCATAACAAAAACCTTTTATGCGGCATTAAGCATAAAAGGTTTATATATATCAGTTAAACTCTTAATTTTAGAGCTTAAAAATTCCCCCCCCCCGAGAGAATTTTCATCATTTAAGCTGTTTTTTAATTTTAATCGGTCAATTTTGCCGTTTGTGTTTCGAGGCAAAATATCCATTCTGTGATAGACTGTTGGAATCATGTATTTTGGCAGCATAGCACCGATTTTATTTCTGAATTCCGCAATAGAAATTTCAGACTCATTTTCATAAAACATTGTTATTTCTTTTTTATCTTTGTTATAAACAACACATCCGTTTTTTACTATTTTTAGAGTGTTTATAACAATATGTTCAATTTCATCAAGCTCAATTCTATATCCCATATGTTTTATGAGGTTATCTTTTCTTCCTTTAAATACAATCTCTCCTCTGTCATTAACAAAAACAATATCACCTGTTCTGTATATTATTTCGGGATAAGATTTGTTTAAAGGATTTTGAACAAAAGCCTTAGCTGTCTTTTCAGGGTTATTATAATACCCCATTGCCAAGGATGAACCACGAACACAAAGTTCTCCTTCTTCTTTTAAAGAAGCAGGTTCATCTTTTTCATTTAATATTAAAATATCGGTATTTTTATAAGCATAACCAATCGGAATAGGTTCATTATCGGGAATTTCCCTATTTACTATAAAATAAGTACAATCCAATGTTATTTCTATCGGCCCGTATAAATTTGCAAAAGTAACATTTTTAAGGTTTTCATACCAATAATTAAACTGTCTTGTAGGGAATACCTCGCCTGCGAACCATATCGTTTTTAAAGTCGGCAAATCAATTTTAGATAACAAATCCATATTAGCTATATTTACCATTATGGTAGGCACCCAGAATAAAAAGCTTACCGAATGCTTTTGTAAAAGTTTTAATATTTCAATAGGGAATGCGGCTAATGTATCGGGAATTATTACCATTGTCGCACTTTTTGCCATTAAAAAGCAAAGCTCTATACTGTATATATCAAATACCAATGGTGAAAGTGAACCTATTATTTCATTTTCCGTAATATCAAAAGCTTCAAATGACCTTTCGGTAAAATCGATAAAGCTTCTGTGGTTTAACACAACTCCTTTTGGAGTTCCCGTAGAACCCGATGTATTTATAATACAATAAGGGTCTGTATCTATTATTTTGGATTGAATTTTTTCTAATATTGAATAATCACAATCCGAGTTAAAATCAAACTCATCAATATTAATAATTTTAATACCGTCAATATTTTTAATTTTATCTTTGTATTTATTATTGGTAATAACAAATTCGGGTTTAATAAGATTGTGAATATTAGATATCCTTTCAATTGGATTTTTTATATCTAAATTCATATAAGCATTGCCTGAATAAGTTATAGCAATATCTGCGATTACACTTTCTATTGATTTAGGAAGATAAAGGGCTATAGGTTTTCTTATAATATTTGATTGTGCAATATATACAGCTAATTTTTGGGCTTTAATATTTAAATCCTTGAAGGTTATTTTTTCATCACCCGAAATAACAGCTGTTTTATTCGGATAATTTTTTACGGTTTTGTGTAAATATTCAATTACATTTATTTTCATAAAAACCTCATGAATATATAGCCATATTATACATTAAAAAATTAAAAAATATATTAAAATTGAAATGGGATATTTAAAATATGACTAAGTCAAGAAAATATTAAATTTAAAATCTATTTACCTGTAAGCCACAAGAGTAACTTTTGTGTTTTTTTTAGATTGGAAATCTACCGGTTTAGAAACAGAAAGGAATTATGATGAACATTGTAGAACCAATTAGAAGCATATCTGAATTACACAAAGTTGAAAAGGTATTGAGAAAAAAGAATTTTCGTTATTACGTATTATTTGTTGTCGGAACTAATTGCGGATTAAGAATTTCTGATATTTTAAATCTCAATGTTGGAGATGTAAAAGATAAAACATATATTACAATCAAAGAAAAAAAGACAAGTAAGCACAAGAGGTTTCCGATTAATTCTAAATTAAAACCTCTGCTTGAAAAATTGACAAGAAACAGAAATGCAAATGAGCCATTATTCTTATCTATATTTGGGAACAGAATGGAAAGAACTCAATGTTACAGAATAATTAACGGAGCATGCAAAGAAATCGGGATAGAATATAAAATCGGAACACATTCGCTAAGAAAGACTTTTGGTTACCATCATTATCAGAAGTTTAAAGATGTTGCAGTATTACAAAAAATATTTAATCATTCATCACAAGATATTACATTAAGATATATAGGAATAAATCAAGATATTATTGATAACAGCTATAATAATTTTATTCTATAAGCCTTTAGTGTACAGCAGCTCAACATAAAAATACTCAACATAATATTTATTATGTTGTATTCTTAAAAAATCTTACTTTCCGTTAAATTTTAACATAAACATGATAAATTTTTAAAAAAAATTTTGTCAATGTTTTACGGAATATTAAAACTCTCAAACACTTGTACTAACTGCCTTTTGAACTTATTTACTTCCACTTAATATTTAGAGTGTTGAGAGCTTTAAATAATATTGATTTTATAAAGCTTTTACTGAAATAGTAAGTTATAATATTAAGCAAACTCAACAAAAAATATATAAAATTTTATTGTTCAAACTCTTTGTGTTAATATAATTTCAAGGAATTTATAAAACTTACTCAACACTCTAAATATTAAGTTGACTTGGAAAATCGATTTTCAAAAGGTGAAATTGAAAAAATATTTTTCAGAAAGAACGGAAGAAGTGGAATTATCAGCAAATGGAACTAAGGATAAAAAGAAAATAGATTATTTTATCCATCAAATATTAATGTTAATCCCAAAGTATGGTCTGCAAATGAATTACTCTTTAATTGCAACTTTATTCGCTTGGGTTTTTCCTACAAAATCAGATCGTTGTAAATTTAGAAATTTTTGTAAAGAGATAGATCATCGTCATAATATTGAAACTATAAAATCTAACCATTCTCAAATTATTCATTATCTTCAACAAGAAATTTTGAAGAGAAAATTAAAAGTTGTATTTTTAAATAGCGAAAATTCAAAGTGGGCCTATCAATATTTGTACGAAGAACTATCAAAAAATCCAAATTTTGAAGTTGAAATATTATTAACAGTTAACAATAAGGCACGCAAAAAAGAATATAATTTTTTGAAATGGAGAAAGTTAGCAAAAGACAGTTATGAATTTTTTAAAAACAGAAATATGAATGTTTATTTTGCTTTTGATTTTAAAACAATGAAAAATAAAGATTTAAAAGAATTTAAGCCTGATATTATATTTTATGAACAGCCATGGCATATAGATAAAAAACACTCTGTTATAAATACATCTAATTATGCTTTATGTCTTTATTGTTCATACGGCTCTGGTATAACAAATGGCGAAAATGAATATCAACCTTCTTTTTACAAGGATATTTATACTTATTTTGTAGATAACGATTGTATAAAAAAAATACTTATAAATAACGGCTGTCGGGAGGAATCTCTGGTTGTCTGCGGTCAGCCTAAGATTGATGCCTATTTAAGGCCGATAAATTCCGGTAATATAATTTGGAAAACAAAAGATAAAAAACGTGTAATATGGGCACCTCATCATTCTTTTAATGATGATAGTTTATTAAAATTCGGAACATTTACTTGGAATTACAAGTTTTTGTATGATTATGCCCAAACTCATACTGAAATAGAATTTATTTTAAAACCACATCCCGCATTAAAAAGACAAATAATTCGTTTGGGCTTAATGTCTATAAAAGAGATGACGGAGTATTTTCAAAATTGGGAAAATTTACCAAATTCCCAGATATATGAAATGGCTGACTATTTTGATATGTTCAGAACATCAGATTTATTAATTACAGATTGCAATTCATTTTTATATGAATATTTAATGACAGAAAAGCCTGTTATCCATCTTATTAATGAAAATTCCGTCGGGCATAATGAATATGGTCAGAAAATTATATCAGGATATTATCCCGTAAAAAATCTTCAAGAACTGGAATCACAACTTAATCTGATTTTATATGAGAAACAAGACCCCTTATTATCAGTTCGTAAAAATGTAATTAAAAACGAATTGATTCAACCAGAAGAAGGTGTTGCACAATATATTGAAAAATACATATTGAATTTACTAAAAAAAGAGGCGGATGCGAAAAATGTTAAGTAATATATTTTCCGTTAAATACGATGGGCAAAAACATACTCAAGTCAATATATTAGGGTTGAAAATCAAAATTAAAACAAGCCTAAAAGATAGAAAATATTATCATTATTTACCAATTCAAAATAATAAAATTGTATTTAGAAATCATACGGGCAGTTATGGGTGTAATGTAAAATATATTTCAGAAGAAATTCTTAGACAAAAATTACCTTATGATATTGTATGGGTTGTAAATAAACATATCTTAAATTTTTTAAAAGATTATCCTAAAAATGTACGATTAGTGATGGACTCAACTTCTGAAGCATACAAAGAATATGCAACAGCCAAAATATGGGTTGATTCGGAAAGAAGATATAAATTTACCGAAAATGGATTATTTAAAAGAGATAATCAAATATACATACAAACATTTCATGGTTCATTGGGAATAAAAAGAACAGGTGCAGATAGGACAGATGTAAGCAAAAGTTCTTTAAGGAGGATTCCATTTACTGATGCCAAGCAAATAGATTATTTAATATCAAACGGAACTTTTACTTCAGAATATTTAAAAAGAATTTTTTTTAATTATGGTAAAATTTTGCAAATTGGACATCCGAGAAATGATATTTTTTTCAAAGACAATACAAAAATAAAAGAAAAAGTTTATAAAGAATTAAAAATTCCAAATAATAAAAAAATAATTTTATATGCTCCAACATTAAGAGAAGACCGAGATTTTTCTTATTATAATTTGAATTTTGACAAAGTTGTTAAATCCATTTCAAAAAAATTTAATAATGAATACATTATTTTATTAAGACTGCATCCTTTAGTTTCAGATTTAAAAGACAGTTATTTACATAAGTTTAACGGTAGTATTATTGATGTAACCGACTATAGTGATATGCAGGAATTATTAGTAGCGACAGATATTTTAATTACTGATTATTCATCCTGCATATTTGATTTTATGCTTCAATACAAACCGGGTTTTATTTTTGCCTCGGACAGAAAAAAATATGAAAAGGGCAGAGGTCTGTATTATCCGCTATCTTCTACACCTTTTCCCGTTGCTGAAAATAATGAGGACTTAATTAAAAATATCGAAAATTTTGATTATGAAAAATATAAAACCGAAGTCAAAGAATTTTTGGCAGACAAAGGCTGTATTGATGACGGACACGCTTCTGAGCGAGTTGTAGAATTAATCAAAAATATAATTGATAAAGCTCAAAGCAAAGAGGAGGTAACTCAATGATTTTCGGTGCTATTTTAGCCGGTGGAATCGGAAAAAGAATGGATAAGCATAATATTCCAAAGCAATTTATAGATTTGTGCGGTAAACCAATAATTATCCATACAATTGAAAGAATGCTTGCCGTAAAAGAATTTGACCATATTTTTATTGCAATTCACTCAGATTACAAAGATTATTTAAAAAATATTTTGTCTCAATATGGTTTAGACAATAAGCACGAAATAATTATTATCAATGGTGGTAGAGAAAGGATAGACAGTGTTCAAAATGTAGTTGATGCTGCTTACGAACTAAATAAAAATTTAGACGATGTAATTGTTCTTCATGACGCAGTTCGACCATTTATATCAAAAACAGTTTTAATAAACAGCATTGCAACAGCGAGTAAATATGGCGCTTGTGTTGCCGTTATTCCTGTCGTTGATACTATTTATTTTTATAATTCAGAAGAAATTGTTGACTGCCCGGAAAGAGCAAAATTATGTAACGGACAAGCTCCTGATAGTTTTAAACTGGGCATTTTAAAAAACTCTATTGAACAATTAACAGAAGATGAACGGAAGATAATAACAGGAACGGCTCAAATTTGCCGTTCAAAAGGATATTCAGTCAAAACAATTCCCGGTGATTACCAAAATATAAAAATAACAACCGAAAACGATTTAATTTTTGCAGAATCTATTTTAAAAAAAAGAGGTTTTAAATGAAGGCTTGTGTACTGTTAGATAAAGAAAAATTGGAATATAGAGAAGTTGAAACTCCTAAATTAAAAGCCGGAGAGGTTTTGGTTAAAATTAATGCCTGCGGAATTTGCAGCAGTGATTTTAATAGAGTGTATGGAGATAGTGCATACTTTTTCCCTTTAATATTAGGTCATGAATTTGCAGGAAAAATTGTTGCTTGTTCAGATGATGTTGATAAATCTATAATCAATAAGAAAGTTGTGGCCTTCCCTCTTTTGCCTTGTAACGAGTGCGAATTTTGCAGAGAAAAACATTATGCTCAATGCAAAAATTATAGTTATTTCGGCTCAAGACAAAACGGTGCAATGGCTGAATATATTGCAGTTCCGTTATGGAACATTAAATTTTTACCAAAAGGTTTAGCTTATGAAATTGGGGCATTATGTGAACCTACTGCTGTTGCTGTTAATGCAATTAGTAAAATTAAAGGCATTGCAAATAAAACAATTTGCATAAGCGGCAGTGGAACAATCGCTATTTTATGCGGTTTGTATGCAAAAAGTAAAGGGGCGGATGTTGCCTTTGTTGTAAGAAATAATTTGAAAAAAGAGTTTTTAAGCTCACTGGGCTTTGAAAAATTTGTTTCGTTAGATAAAGAAAAACAGACAAATTATGAAGTTTTAATTGAATGTGTCGGAAGCAACGATTCATTAACAAACTGTATAAAATTTGTAAAATCTAACGGACAAATAGTTTTGGTTGGTAATCCTTCCTGTGATATGAATTTAAACAAAAAAGATTATTGGAACATATTGCGTTCGGAAATTTCACTCAACGGGGTTTGGAATTCTAATTATAAAAATAATGATATTGATGATTGGGATATTGCTATTGACTTTCTATTTAATAATCAAATTTCTGTCAGCAAAATTATTACAGATAAATTCTGTTTAAAAGAGGAAATAAAAGCATTTGAACAATTAAAAGAAAAAAATTCCATACATATCAAGGGGGTGTTTATTGATGAAAAATAAAATATCTGCGTCATTAATGTGCGCAGATCCTTTCAATTTAAAAGATACAATAATTTTACTTGAAAAATATAATGTGAACTATCTTCATATTGATATAATGGATGGAAAATTTGTGCCAAACTTAGGTATTGGCAGTGATTTTATTAAATCATTGAGAAAACATACTTCAATTCCTTTCGATTATCACATTATGGTTAAAGAGCCGGATGATATTATAAAATTGTTGGATATTAGAGGGAATGACTTAGTTTCTGTGCATTATGAATGCTCTTTTCAAATTCAAAGGACATTAGATAATATTAAGAAAAATAATTGCAAAGTTATGATTGCAATTAATCCGGCGACTCCTTTATGCACATTAGAAGAAGTGATTTATTATATTGACGGAATTAACTTACTTATGGTTAATCCCGGCTTTGCCGGTCAGAATATGGTTGAAAACTGTATGAAAAAAGCTGATAAAGTAGGTCGAATCATACGTAAATTAGAGAGAAAAGATGTTATTTTTGAAGTTGACGGTAATATTACTTTTGAACACGCACAAATCTTGAAAGAGTATGGTGCAAATTTGTTTGTGGGGGGAACATCAAGTATATTTTCTTCTAACAACATTGAAGATAATATTCGACAATTTAAAGATTCTATAATACATAATGATTAAAACTTTTGAAAATAATTGAAAGGATGGTGATATTATGAAAAAATGATAAAAGACTTTTTACAAAAAATATTCTCGGTAAAAAACAACAAAAATTATAAAGTAATTACAATTTATGGAATAAAAATATCTATAAAAATTAAAAATATATTTCCATTAAAGCGAATGAAATTTGAGGATATTGAGGTAAATGTTCCTAATAACCCAATAGCGTTTCTTGATGAAATTATTTCCTATGGCGATATTATAAAATTACCTAAATATAGTAAAACAAATATCCACAATATATCATTAAAAATAAGAGATAATGGGTATGCTGATTTTATTAATACAATCAATATCAAAACCAAAGAAAATCTGGAGAGATTGACTCAACATATAAAAGAAACTAAGGCTGCACAAGAAGGAGAATATATTCATAACGATGAAATTCGTGAAAAATGATGACATCAACACTTATAAAAAACTGTTTCCATTTGTAAAACCATACTTAAAACGTACTATAATTGCCTTCGTGTTAGCTATTCCTATCGGTTGCTTGGATGCGGTCATTGCTCTATCCTTAAAACCCTTTATGGATGTTGTTATGCTTGATAAAAGTGTGCAGACTATTTGGTATGTTGCACCATTAATTGTTATTTTTACTTCTTTGCAGGGGATATTGAATTATGCATCGACCTATACAAATGATTGGGTAAAATTTAAGGTTACCAATGATTTAAAAAGGGCTCTCTATAACAAATTAATGCATAAAAGTTCATTTTACTATGATTCAAAAACTTCAGGTGCCAGTTTAAAAAGGTTTAATAATGATGCAGATACAGCTTGCCGTGGTTTACTTGGCAGTATTAAAATGATAGTTTCAAGAGTTTTTTCTTCAATTTCTTTAATAGGAGTTTTGATTTAT
>CANQAL010000034.1 GCA_947589255.1 Candidatus Gastranaerophilales bacterium
GCAGCTCAAATGGGGGCAATGGCTACTCAAGCAGCCGCACAGCAAATGTCTAATTCTATGGCTGATGGTTTCAGCAGTGTAAATGATGCACTAAGTGATATAGCTGACAGCCTTTCAGGCAAAAGTAAACTCAATGCTAAAGATCTTGAAGGTATGTCTTTAGAAGAATTGAAAGAAGAACAAGATAATCGTGAAGATCAATTAAAAACAGCAAACAGTGAACTGCAACAAGCTGAAAGCAATTATCAAACAGCACTTCAAAGAGAACAAGAAATTACGGACGAACTAAAACAAAGACAACAAGACAATCAAGATGCTATAGATGCAAAACAAGGTGAAATAAAAGAAACTCAAGATGAAATTGTTTCGACAGAAAGCAAGATTAAAGATAAAGAAAGTTTAATTGCTGATTTGGAAGCACAAGCAAATGCACCATTACCGCCTGAAACAATAACCGTAACAAATCCTGACGGTAGTACTTCAGAAGTAACAAATCCCGAGTATGCACCTGCAAAAGCAGCTCAAGATGCAGCTAAAGAACAGTTAGAAAAAGAAAAACAGGAACTTGAGAAGTTGCAGGGTGAACTGGACACTTTAGAAAATGAGACTTTACCCGGTCAGGAAGAAGAACTTGAAGCTCTTGAAGTTGAAAGAACCAGAATAGAAAATGAAATTATGAATTCTAATTGTTCCGAAGAAACAAAACTGGCTTTGAAAAACTTCAATGAAGCTGATAGAAACCAATACGCAGCACAAAATAATGTATATGAAGTAAACAGAGAAATCGCAAAACAAGAATAAAGCAGTTCTGTTTCAACCTGTCGAAAATTAAATTATATATTAATTAAGAAAGCAAAGGAAAGATATGAGTTTTAATTTTAATTTTAATGTTAATTTTGACCAAGCAGCTTTAAAAAAACTTTTAGAGCAGACAGGTGATATCTTTAAACCTGAAGAAGAAAAAGAAAACAGAGATATTGAAATAGAAATCTTTCCAAAAGTAAAAGATGCGGAAGAAAAATCAGATGACGTCAAAATTGAAGATGCCGAATATGAATTTGAATTGGCGGCAGAAGCATATTTGAATAATATGCTGGAAAATAAATCCGTTCTCAATGCACTTGACGGCATTATAGACGGAGTTAAAGACGGTATATTCTCCGCAGAAGAAAAAGATGCATTCTTAAAAGAAATTGCAGGCGGTGACAATTTCATAACAATTAGCGAAATTGATGAAGGATTAAAAGCCCATGGCTGGGGTGTACATCAGGAAGAAGAAGAAGCTGATTCTGATATAGAAATAGGTAATGCCAAAACAGATGATACTTCTGCCTCTTCAGGCGCAGGAAGCTCTTCAGGCGCAGGAAGTTCTTCAGGCGGTGGCGGCGGAATGTCATCCGGCGGAGTTGGCGGAATGTCATCCGGCGGAGTTGGCGGCATGTCATCAGGCGGAGTTGGCGGAATGTCATCCGGCGGAATCGGCGGAATGTCATCCGGCGGAGTTAGCGGAATGTCATCCGACGGAATGTCAAGCGATACATCAGCTATCGGAACGTCGGGCGAAATGTCAACAGATATAACAGCAGGAAGCGGAATTGCTCCGACATCAGCTCCTGCAACAGAACCTGTAAATACAGGTGCAGGAAGCAACAGCAGCTTAAAGCCGACAAACAGTATATCAGGTATGGGCGAAGCTGAACTTGCATCTGAAAAATCACTTAGAGAAGGAAATCTTCAAACTGCAAAAAATAATATAAATAGTATAGACAGTATCCAGGAAGTAGCAGATGCTAACACCAGATATAGCAATGCCTTATCAGCTTACAATGAATGCATGGAAAATGAATCAGATGAAGTAAAAAAGGCTGAAACAAAACGTTCAGAGGCTCAAGCAAAAATTGATGAATATAATGAACAGATAGATAAAGATAAATTACAAATAGCTGAAAACAAAAATACTATTACATCCCTTGTATCGGCTATGAATGCCATTGAAATACCAGAATATGAGGCAAAATATGATGAAAACGGTAATGTAATCAGCGATAACAGTGATAAAATTGAAGCTGCTATTCAAGAAAGAGAAGCTATTCAAGCCCAAATTGATAATTTAGAAAAAGAAAACGATACTCTGCAAACCGAAATAAACAAGATTGAAGCATATAACATAGATTCTCTAAAACAAGAGATTAAAGATGCGGAAGAGATAATTAAAGAAAAAGGAAGCAAAGAGTTACAACCACTTTTAAGAGAGATGAATAGTGCAAGAGAGAATCTTGATAGTGTAAAACTGCAATTTTACCAAAAAGCTCAAGCAGATCTTAATAAAGCTATAGCCGATTTGGATGAAGTAAATAATAAGTATCTTCAACTAAACGATGAACAAAGTTTTTCAAGAGATGATTTACCAAAATTAAAAGATAAAGACGGCAATGTTGGCTTTGATGGTTATTTCCTTGATTATAAAGAATTTACCGCTGATTTCATTTCAGGATTAAATAAAAGATTATTCAAGTCAGCCTACCCTGCTCCGGAAGGTCAACAAATCGCTAAAGAACTTAAACAAGGATATAATAATATCACAGAATATGAAAAAGCAGCACACTCTTCAACGGGTGTTTCTCCTTCTACAATTCTTGAAGGTATTCTGGATAAACTTGAAAAGGCTAAAGAAGAAGCAAATGCAGCAGAAAAAGAGGCGGAACAAGAATCCGAACAAGAATCAGAACAAGAAGCATAAATATCACATTGTAACATCAAATGAACACAAAACGGATACAAAGATTGTATCCGTTTTTTATAATCATTCGGGCTATACCATACTTGCCATAGTTTTTTATAAACCTTTTTTTTAAAGTAAAAAAAAGGTTTGAGGATTATGAAAAAATTAATTGCTTTAATATTACTTTTTATAGGTATACCCGCTTTTTCGCAGGTTATTACGGGAGAAATTACAAAAGCATCCAAAAGAAACTCTAATCAAATTTTTGATTCCGCAACAAATGTTCCGATTGAAGGAGTAATAATAAAAATTCCCGCAAAAGGCTACTCTACGAAAACAAAAAAAGACGGTACCTTTAAACTTCAAACAAATATTAACTCCCCTACAATTATGTCGGTTGAAAAATCAGGTTATAAACCATTTTCCATGACCTTGACTGATTTAGGCAAAAAACCTATTCAAGTCGGCATAGAAAAAACCACACCTAAAGATATAATAGTTGATACCGATATGGTGCATATAGGCGATAACTCTTTTTCCCCAAGAAGCGCTAATGCTGATGAATTCAGCATTGTATCGTCAGGCCCCTTTTATTCAAAAGAATTTAATCTGCCTTCTATAAAATCAGGCGAAGAACTTTTTTTGGTTTTAGGCTCTATAATTGGCATAGATACAATGTTTGCTCAAAGATTAGGACAATCAGGTGTTTTAACCGCATATTCAAGTCCGCCCGAAATATTTTTTAACGGCAACAAAATCGCAGAAATAAAAATTAACGGGGATAACCAAAAAATTAAAATTCCGTTAAATTTAATACATCAAAACAGCAGTAATAACGTTACAATAAAAACAGGACGAAATCTTTATAAAACATCATCAGTAGACTATGACGACATAGAATTTACCAATCTTCTGTTTGAGATTAAATAAATTGGCACTTTCAGCCTTTTTTTGATATAATACGAAAAGAGGTGGAGTTTATGCCGTTTGAGTTTAAAAGATTAGCAATACCTGATGTTATACTTGTAATTCCTAAAGTCTTTGACGACGAAAGAGGTTTTTTTCTTGAATCTTACAAAAAATCGGAATTTGCTAAAAACGGAATTGATACAGAATTTAATCAGGATAATCATTCAAAATCAACAAAAGGAGTGTTAAGAGGACTGCATTATCAAATTGCGCCCAAGGCTCAGGCAAAACTTGTCAGGTGTCCTAACGGTGCTATTTTTGATGTAGCCGTTGACATAAGAAAAAATTCGCCGTATTTCGGCAGGTGGGTTGGCGAAAAACTGACTGCCGAAAATAAACACATGCTATATATCCCTGAAGGATTTGCTCATGGGTTTGTTGTTCTGAGTGAAACAGCGGAATTATTATATAAAGCATCCAATGAATACTCAAAAGAACACGACAGAGGCATTTTATGGAATGACACTGATATTAACATTAACTGGGGTATAGATTTTGAACCGATTTTAAGCGAAAAAGATAAAATACAACCACGACTTAAGGATATAAAGGATTAATTTATGAAATTACTTGTTACGGGCGGTGCAGGATTTATTGGCAGCTGCTTTATCAGATATATGATTAACCAACACCCCGATTATAAAATCATTAACCTCGACGCATTAACATACGCAGGCAATATTGAAAATCTTGACGATGTTAAAGACAATAAAAATTATACTTTTATCCACGGAAATATTTGCGATAAAAAATTAGTCAGAGATATAACGGCAGAAGCGGATTGTATTATAAACTTTGCGGCGGAAAGCCACGTTGACCGTTCAATAACAGGGCCTGAAATATTTATTCAGACAAATGTTCAAGGAACTTTAAATCTGCTTCAATGCGCAAAAGAAACAGGTATTGAAAGATATTTGCAGGTTTCAACGGATGAAGTATACGGAACATTGGGCAAAACGGGATATTTCTACGAAACAACACCATTAGCCCCGAACAGTCCCTATTCCGCTTCAAAAGCAAGTGCGGACTTACTTGTAAGGGCTTATTATGAAACATATAAACTGCCCGTACTTACAACAAGATGTTCTAATAATTACGGGCCTTACCAGTACCCCGAAAAATTAATTCCCTTCTTTATCTCAAAACTGTTAAGAGGCGAAAAAGTTCCCGTATACGGCGACGGGATGAATGTTCGTGACTGGTTATATGTATATGACCATTGCTGCGCCATAGATACTGTCCTGCATAAAGGTAAAATCAGCGAAGTATATAATATCGGCGGACATAATGAAAAAACAAACATTGAAATTACAAAATTAATTCTTAGTGCAATGGGCAAAGACGAAAGCTCCATTGAATTTGTTAAAGACAGATTAGGTCATGACAGAAGATATGCTATAAGCAACGATAAAATAACCTCTGAACTCGGCTGGAAACCGTCTTTAACCTTTGAAGAAGGTATTAAACTCACAATAGATTGGTACCTAAATAATCAAAACTGGATAAAAAGTATTGAAAACAAAAAGGCGGGAGTAATTTAATGAAAATATTGGTAACAGGTGCAAAAGGAATGCTTGGGCAAGACTTATGCCCGATACTTGAAGATGAAGGATATGAAGTTATTGAAACAGATATCGACAGTCTTGATGTTACCGATATTAAAAATGTTGAAGATGTATTAAAATCAAACATGCCCGACTATGTAATACACTGCGCTGCATATACTAATGTCGATAAAGCTGAAGAAGATACCCAAACCGCAGAAAAAATAAATGTTCAAGGCACAAAAAATATTGCAAAAATTTGTAAAAAATTAAATATAACTTTAGTTTATATATCAACAGACTATGTATTTGACGGAACAAAAAAGGGAAAATATCTTCCGTCAGATAAACCCAATCCGCTGAGTGTATACGGTAAAACGAAACTGGGCGGAGAAAAGGCCGTAATGGAATGCGAAAAGTATTATATAACAAGAACAAGCTGGCTATACGGACATCACGGAAAAAACTTTGTCGAAACTATGATAAGTTTAAAAGATAAAGATTTAAAAGTGGTGGATGACCAGATAGGATGCCCGACTTGGACGGTAGAACTTTCAAAAGGAATAGTAAAACTGATAGAAGAACAAGCTCCATACGGGATTTACCACGTTTGCGGAAGCGGACATACAAGCTGGTACGGGTTTGCTAAAAAGATATTTGAACTGTGCAATTTAAAAGTAAATTTAAGCCCCTGTACAACGGAAGAATTTCCAAGACCTGCAAAAAGGCCTAAAAACAGTATAATGGAAAACAACAAAATATGCAGGAACTGGGAAACGGCGCTTAAAGAATATATAGAATTGAGGTGTGAATGAAAGGTATAGTTCTGGCAGGCGGTGCAGGTACAAGGCTTTATCCTTCTACGATTGCGGTTTCAAAGCAATTAATGCCCATATATGATAAACCGATGATATATCACCCTATATCGGTATTAATGCTTGCGGGAATAAAAGATATATTGATTATTTCAACTCCGCAGGATTTACCAAATTTCAAAAAAGTGCTCGGAGACGGAAGCGAGCTTGGAGTTAAATTTTCATATAAAGAACAGCCGTCGCCTGACGGGCTTGCACAGGCATTTATTCTCGGAAAAGAATTTATCGGAAAAGATAATGTTGCTCTAATCCTTGGCGACAATATATTTTACGGCCCCAAATTTTCGCAAACTTTAAATACAGCCGTTTCGCAAATAGAAAAAAACGGCGGTGCAGTACTATTTGCATACCCCGTTAAAGACCCTCAAAGGTTTGGTGTCGTTGAATTTGATAAAAAATATAATGCCGTTTCCATTGAAGAAAAACCGAAAAATCCAAAATCTCAATATGCCGTAACAGGCTTATATTTTTACGATAATAATGTAGTTAAATATGTTAAAAATCAAAAGCCTTCAAAACGAGGCGAACTTGAAATTACGGATTTAAATAATACCTACCTTGCAAAAAATAAAGTTTCCGTTGAAATATTGGGCAGAGGCTTTGCTTGGCTTGATACGGGAACTCATAACTCACTTTTACAGGCTTCACAGTTTATCAAAACAATAGAAGACAATCAGGGAATAAAAATTGCCTGCCTTGAAGAAGTCGCTTACAGAATGGGTTATATAAAAAGAAAAGATTTAATTAAAATTGCAAAGAAATATCCAAATAACCCTTATTATCAATACATTATGGATTTAAAAGATTAGACTTTTTCCTAATGATTTTGTTTAAAATTAAAGTTATCCTTAAAAAAAGGGTAATTTTATGCGAAACAAAAAAAAATCATTAATGGATATACTAAACAAAAAATGTACAAAAAAAGTAAAAATTTGTACGATTAAATTCTGCGCACAAGGCTGTCTTGTTGAAGATTTTGATGATGAAGATATAGTTTGCCTTGAAAATGTTGAACTTCAGTTTAATGACGGCTGCCAAGATATTCAGCATCGTGACAGTTTATGTATTTGTGACGACCATATAATAGCATTTGAAGCCGTTAAAGAATAAAAAATACCGTATAAAACGGTATTCATTACAACTATTCTACAAACTCGCTCTTTATATCGGGCTGCTCGTTAAAGTTAAAAATAAAGTGTGCATACCTTTCCATTCTTAACTTAAACCAGCTTAACATTGTGTCTGAACCATAAATTTTTATAGTTCGCATTCTATCAAAATTTTTATTGCTGCGGTTATAAGATTCATCAATATATGTCTGACACTTACAATTTAATTCTTCAACCAAATCGTACAGGGTCTTTAACCATGCAGCTTGAACTTGTATTTCATTTACTTTGTACTCTAAAATCATAGCTTTCCTGACTTATTTGCAAAGATAATACATCTCGCATAACTATTATCTATATGCCTGATTATTTAAAATTTTAAACATAAACTATGATTTTTAATAAAGAAATGTAAACAAATTATAATTCCAAACTCTTTTGCAGCTTATAAAGTTCCAGTGTATTTTCCATAAGCATAGCAATCGTCATAGGTCCTATTCCGCCCGGAACGGGAGTTATAAATGAAGCTTTTTCTTTTACCTTATTAAAATCAACATCCCCTATGAGTTTATTATCAATTCTGTTAATTGCAACATCAATAACGACTGCACCTTCATTAACCATATCTTCTGTTATTAAATGAGGATGCCCTGCCGCAGATATAATAATGTCGGAGGAAAGAGTATGTTCTTTTAAATCAACGGTTTTACTGTGCGCCATTATAACCGTTGCATTCCTTCTTTGAAGCAGCAAGGAAACAGGCTTGCCCACAATATTTGACCTGCCTACAACAACTGCCTTTTTCCCCTCAAGATTTATATTATATTCGTCCAGCAGTCTTATTATTCCTTTTGGTGTGCAGGGAAATGTATATGGCTGATACCCCAGGGCTAACCTGCCAAAATTGAATGAAGTAAAGCCATCAACATCCTTTATAGGGTCAATAGCCTCTATAATTCTTTGTTTATTAATATGCTCAGGCAGGGGAAGCTGAACAAGTATTGCATTTATAACTATATCTTCATTTAATATGTATATCTGTTCTAAAAGGTTATCCTCGCTGACATTTGAAGGCAATTCAAGAACAACGGATTCAATACCGAGTTCCAAAGCTTTTTTCTGTTTGTTTCTCACATAAATTTGAGAGGCGGGATTATCTCCGACTTTAATTACGGCAAGTTTTGGTTTAACGGTAAGGGCATTAACTTCCGTTTTTATTTTAGCCGTTATTTTTTCGGCAGTTAATTTTCCATCCATTACTACTGTCATTGCACTTCCTCATTTTGGGGGATATTTAACCTGTAATAAAGCTGTTCAAGCGAAGTTTCCACTACTTTAGAATCCTTTGAAACACGATTTACTTTTAACTCATCATCTTTTGGGATTGTTCCTATTGTATTTAGGTCGTATTTGTTTAAAAGCTCCATTAAAGGCTCAATTTCCTGCTTATTAACCTTATTTAAAACAACACCCAGCTGTTCGCCTGCCGCATATTTTGCACTGTATTCTTCTATTCTTTTTGCAAGATGTATAGATGCCTCATTAGGTCTTGCTATAACAAGTGTTACATTTATCGGTATATCTACAAGCTGGTAAAGGTATTTAAGGTCAAATTCGCAGTCAAATATTACAAAATCATACCTGTTTATTAATTTAACAAGCGCATCATTAATCTGCTTTGTAATAGGACATCTGCAGTCTTTTGACCCTATTAGCCACGATACTATAATATCAGTATTATCATCTAAGGGTACTAATATATCTTCCAGTGCCCATTCAATATATTCCTGCTTTGTCATATTATCGGGAATACCTGTTTTATATTCGTGCTTACCGCTTCTTATACCGTATATTGTCTGGCGGATATCTTTCCCGAAACTGTGACCGAGTTCCCCCGTTAAATCATTATCAAATAACAAAACAGTCTTATCGGGATGTTTTTCCTTTATTACTTTCCATAAAGCCTTTACTACAGTTGTTTTTCCGCTTCCGCCTTTGCCTGTAACAGCGATTGATACCGTCATTAAAATCTCCCAATTAAATTGTCCGAACAAAATTTTACGATTAGCCGCAAAGTGGTGTTACAAAGCGAAGCACCGCAGCGAAGTGAGGATGACTGAGCCTGTATGCGTTAGCTGAGTAAAATTTTGAGAGTGCGACACTAGATTATATTATTATAACAGACTTATGTTTTATGTAAACTTACTTAATATTTAAAAATTTATGAGTTTGGGGAATTAGTCTGACATTTTTGTATTCCAATAAAAATTTATTATAGACTTTCTCTATTAAATCTTTTTTTAATTTTAAACATTCCCCGTCCGTTTTCGGCTGTAAAATTATTTGAATATCGAATTTTTCTGCGCAATTAACTGTTTTTTTTATTTCTTCATCAGTTACTTTTTCGTCAAACACAACTTTAATGAAAATTTCTTTTTTCGCATTTTTTGCAGTTTCAATAAATTTTTTATGCACATCAAATAAATCACCGTTTTTTGAAGATGAATTCAGCTTTATATCCATTGAAATAATATCAATATAATTTATTATTTTTTCAAGATTTTGATATAAAGTGCCGTTTGTTTCCAAATATATTTTTTTATTCGTCAAGGGAAGAAATTCTTGTAAAAAATCAACATCCAGAAGTGGTTCTCCTCCCGTAAGGCTGACAGAATGAATATTTTCTGATTTATTTACAATATCAGCCAATTCAACTGTACTATATTCAATTAAATTTGATTTAAAATCCGTATCACAATATTTGCATTTTAAATTACATTTTGAAAATCTTATAAACAGCTGATTATAGCCGATATAAGGCCCTTCTCCCTGAACAGATTTAAAAATCTCCTTTATTTTCACTTTATTTTGCATTCATATCAGCCCTGATATCATCATTGGAAAGTAATTTTAGTTCATTATAAAGTTCTTGTTCTTTCTTTGAGAGTTTTTGAGGAAGCTTAATCATAACGGTTATAATCATATCGCCCTTTTTGGTTTTGGATTTATTATATAACCCCATGCCCGCAAGTCTTAATTTTTGTCCCGACGAAGTCATAGGCGGAATTTTAACATTTATATTTCCTTCAATATAGGGAAAAGTAATATCCGCACCAAGCACGGCTTCAAAGGGAGTAACAGGCAGATTACAGAGTATATTCATACCTTCCGTTTCATAATATGGATTTTTTTCAATATTAACAATCAAATATAAATCGCCGTCTTTACCGCCATAAAGTCCTTTATTACCTTCTTTTTTAATTCTTATTTTAGAGCCTTGCTTAACGTCCTTTGGAATTTTAACATTTATCTTTTTTTGAAGAGAAATTTCACCCGTACCGTTGCACATTGAGCATGTAGAGCCGTTAATAAATGTTCTTCCTTCGCAGTTGGGACAAGGCTGTGTATGGAGTATATTTACTTTTCGATTTGTTCCCGTAATTGCTTCAAAGCAGGATATGTTAACATCTAATTTTATATCACTGCCGTTTATCGGGGTTTTTAATTCTTCTTTTTGCTTTTGTTTTCCCGATTTATTATGGAACAGATTATCTAAGGCTTCATTTATTGAATTTGAGAAAGATTCGGGTTTTTGAGAATGTTTTTTTGCCTGCTTAACATAGGTATCATATTTATTTTTATATGTGGTTTTACTTGCATTTTTTTCAAGTCTTTGCCTATAAAACCCGAGAAGTACATCATATTTTTTTCTTGCTTCGTCATCGGATAAGATATCGTAAGCATCTTTCACTTCTTTAAATTTATCAATATCACCATCAGAGCCTGCAACATCTGGATGATAAATTTTTGCAAGCTTTTTATAAGCTCGTTTTATATCCTCTTTTGATGCCTCATAGGTTAAATTTAATATTTTATACAAGTCTTTATTATAATAATTTGGCAAAGTTTTAACTCCTTACTTAATTTTACGAAATATTTATTAAATATCAAATTGTTTATTTAAGTTAATATACTTTTTTTTACAACGAAGTCGTATTAAAATAAATTTTGTAGGCAGATGAATAGGGATAATTATGGAACTTAATATTATAAGAGAAACAGACAGCGAAGTTGCCGAATTAATTGAAAAAGAATTAAAAAGACAGCAAACAACAATAGAACTTATAGCAAGCGAAAATTTTACGTCAAAGGCGGTAATGGCAGCCTGCGGAAGTGTATTAACAAATAAATATGCGGAAGGAAAACCTTATAAAAGGTATTACAACGGCTGCGATAATGTTGACAGGATTGAAGAATTAGCGCAAGAGAGGGCAAAGAAACTGTTTAATGCGGAGCATGCCAATGTTCAGCCTCATAGCGGAGCACAGGCAAATATGGCAGTATTTTTATATGCCGTAAAACCGGGTGACACCGTAATGGGTATGGATTTATCAAATGGCGGTCACTTAACTCACGGCTCACCGGTTAATTTTTCAGGCTTATATTTTAATGCAGTTTCATACGGAATAACCGAAAACGGGGAAATAGATTATGATAATGTAAGAGAATTGGCACTTAAACATAAACCAAAACTCATCATCTGCGGAGCAAGTAATTATTCCAAGTTTATAGATTTTAAAAAGTTCAGAGAAATAGCGGATGAAGCGGGAGCCTTATTAATGGCGGATATTGCACATATTGCTGCACTGGTAGCAACGGGGCTTCACCCAAGTCCGTTCCCTTATGCGGATTTTGTAACAACTACAACACATAAAACATTAAGAGGCCCGAGGGGCGGAATAATTATGTGCAAAAAAGAGCATGCCCAAGGAATTGATAAAGCAGTTTTCCCCGGTATTCAAGGCGGGCCGTTGGAACACATTATTGCAGGCAAAGCTGTTGCTCTAAAAGAAGCACTATCAGAGGACTTTAAACAATATGCGAAACAGGTTGTTTTAAATGCAAAGGCACTTGCACAGTCGCTTATGGATGAAGGTCTTGATATTGTAGGTTCAGGAACGGATAACCACCTTATGACACTTGATTTAAGAAGATTAAATAAAACGGGAAAAGATATTGCCAATATCCTTGAACAAGTTGGTATTACGGCAAATAAAAACACCGTACCGAATGACCCGCAAAGTCCTTTTGTAACAAGCGGGGTAAGATTAGGCTCACCCGCCGTTACTACAAGAGGTTTTAAGGAAGAAGATATGAAAGAAATCGGCAAAATAATAGCAGAGGCGGTTAGAATATCTGATTTAAACGATGAAGCCAAAATTAAAGAATTAAGAGCTCGTTCATTAAGGCTTTGCGAAAAACACCCGTTATATAAGGATTAATTATGACTTTTTTACAGTTATCGGAAGCTAATATAATAGGAACAGTTATTGCGTTTATTTTAGGGCTGTTTTTTATGCCTCTTGTTATTTCATTTTCGCAAAGACAAGGGCTTATGGATAAGCCGAATGCAAGAAAAATCCACTCTCACCCGATTCCAAGACTTGGCGGTGTTGCAATTTGGCTATGCAGTATACTGTCATTTCTGGCTTTAATAATATTAAGTTATTATCCGTACAGGTCATTATTATCAGGACTTTTGCTCGGCAGTTCTCTTATGTTTCTGCTGGGATTGGTAGATGACGTATACGGATTAAGCGCTAAATTTAAATTTATAATACAAATCTCAATAGCGACAATAGTATTTTGTCTCGGGGTTAAAATTTCTTCAGTATTTATCCCGTTTATAGGCTTAATTGAAATTCCTTCGGTTTTATCATATTTTCTTACTATCGGCTGGATAGTCGGAATATCTAATGCCGTAAACTTTATAGACGGAGTAGACGGGCTGGCGGGCAGTGTTATCACGGTAAGTTCAGTTACATTAGGACTGATTGCCATAGCGCTTGTTCCCGCTGATAACGTAAGCAGTTTAATTGCCTTTATACTGGCAGGTTCAATGCTCGGATTTTTAACGTATAATTTTCATCCCGCTAAAATATTCATGGGAGATTCAGGCGCGCTGTTTGCGGGTTTCTTGCTTTCGGTGCTTTCAATTATGTACTCAATGAAATCAACAGATATAAAAATGTATGTTCCTTTGCTTGTACTTTCTGTACCTATTATAGATATAACTTTTTCATCTTTAAGAAGAATATTAAAAGGCACATCGCCTTTTGTTGCGGATGCAAGCCATATACATCACAGATTATTAAACCTTGGATTATCTCAAAATAAAGCAGTGCTTGTCCTTGTAGTATTTTCAATATTTACGGGCTGGCTTGCTACTAATATTGCCGCCTCCGATACTACAAAATATTTTTTGTATGCGGTTATAATATCTACTATAATGATTATTTTAAACAGGCATGCAAAAATTACGGAAAATACGGAAGATGAAAAAAAGGATGTAAATGGATGAGTGTAAGGAAAATTGTAAAATACGGAACTCCTTCTTTAAGGGAAAAATCAAAAGAAGTTCATAAAATATCAAAAAAAGTACAAATACTTGTTGAAGATTTGTATGATACATTATATGCACTTAACGGAGTGGGGCTTGCTGCGCCTCAAGTAGGTGAAAATTTAAGAGTTTTTGTAATAGATGTCGGAACAGACCCTAAAACAATGAATCCGATAACATTTATTAACCCAAAAATATTAAAAAAAGAAGGTGCAATAAATTCATACGAAGGCTGTTTAAGTTTTCCCGATGCTTATACCGATGTAAGAAGATATAAATACGTAAAAGTCAAAGCGCTTGATATAAAAGGCAGACCGTTTATATTGGAAGCAGGTGAAGGCTCGCTTTTAGCAAGAGCAATTCAGCATGAATTTGACCATTTAGACGGAATTTTATTTATTGACCATTGCAGAAATCGTTTTGAAGCGGATAAAGTGCTTATAGAAAAAGGATTAAACCCTATTGAAGCCGATTTTCTTTTAGATGAAAAAGAGCTTGAAGAAGAAATTATAAATACTCCCCAGCCGGAGGAAAAAAAGGTTGATTAAAATTATCTTTATGGGGACACCTGATATTGCAGTTAAAAGTCTTGAAGAGCTAAATAAAAATCAAGATTTTGAAGTGCTTGCCGTTGTGACGCAACCCGACAGACCAAAAGGCAGAGGTAATAAATTAACTCCCCCGCCCGTAAAAGTTTGCGCCATTGAAAATAATATTCAATGTTTTCAAACGGAAAAAATAAGTAAAGACATTGATTTAATTGAAAAATTAAAAGCTTTAAAACCTGATTTTACTGTAACATTTGCCTTTGGGCAGATTTTATCTCAAGAAGTTATTGATATAGCAAAGTTTGCAACAGTTAATCTGCATGCTTCACTTCTGCCTGAATATAGAGGGGCTAATCCCATTCAAAGATGTATATATAATGGTGACTGTAAGACAGGAATTACAACAATGCTTACCGTTCTTGAACTTGATGCGGGTGATATCTGCGAAACAAAAGAAATTAATATCCCCGAGAACATGACAAATATTGAACTTAAAAATCAAATAAGCGAATTATCACCTTCACTATTAAATTCAACCTTAAAAGGGCTTTACAACAGAACCCTAATTCCTAAAAAGCAAGGCAGCGAAGGAATTACAATAGCAAAAAAATTTATAAAACAAGACGGATTAATAGATTGGAATAACTCAGCGGTTAATATTCATAATCAAGTTCG
>CANQAL010000035.1 GCA_947589255.1 Candidatus Gastranaerophilales bacterium
AAAATTTCCGGTGATCAAGCGGTAGGACACCACCCGTTCCCATTCCGAACACGGTCGTAAAGACTACTTGCGGTGAAGATACTTGGCGGAGGACCGCCTGGAAAAATAGCTAGTTGCCGGATTCAAGTTTATTAAGTGAGTTAAACGAAAGTTTAACTCACTTTTTTTAATAAAGAGGACACCACCCCCTCTCGAAAAACGATACTTAATCGTTTTTCTCGGCAGAGTCATTCCGAACACGGCCAGTCAGACTACTTGCGGTGAAGATACTTGGCGGAGGACCGCCTGAGTTGGACTATTAGAAATTATTTAGACAGATATAAGCCGGCTATGCCGGTTGTCGGATTCAAGTTTATTAAGTGAGTTAAACGAAAGTTTAACTCATTTTTTATATTTAAAATAAATAATTAATTAAAGCCCATTACGGAGTATAGCAAAAACTTCTTGGTGAGGCAGCAGAGGAGCGAGGACTGTTTGACGACCGAAGGGAGGAGTTCCGCAGCTTGAGCCGAATTTAGAAGTTTTCTATACGAAGTATCAGGGCGAAATTAATTATTTATTTTAAAAAGAAATTATTAATAAATTAAAAAATAAAATCCTCAGCTCGGTATTTGTTTCTATATTGCTAAATTCCGCCCAAGGCTTCGCTAAGCAATGCTTCGCCTTGCCGCTGCTTCGTTAAGCAATAAAACGAAACGAAATACAGGCTCTCGAATTTCATTTTTTAATATATTTAAAAATAAAATAAGTAAATAAATAATTAATTAAAGCCCATTACGGAGTATAGCAAAAACTTCTTGGTGAGGCAGCAGAGGAGCGAGGACTGTTTGACGACCGAAGGGAGGAGTTCCGCAGCTTGAGCCGAATTTAGAAGTTTTCTATACGAAGTATCAGGGCGAAATTAATTATTTATTTTAAAAAGAAATTATTAATAAATTAAAAAATAAAATCCTCAGCTCGGTATTTGTTTCTATATTGCTAAATTCCGCCCAAGGCTTCGCTAAGCAATGCTTCGCCTTGCCGCTGCTTCGTTAAGCAATAAAACGAAACGAAATACAGGCTTTCGGATTTCATTTTTTAAAATCTAAAATAAATAATTAATTATTTTAAATATGGAAATATGTTAGCACTATTTCATTAGAGATTTATATAATTAAATTGGGAGGGGCTTATGTATTTTAAAAACATTCCAACAAATAACGTTCGTATTATCTTAGTTGATGAATTAGATGCTGATCTAAATGATTGTTTAATTGAAATAAAAATTAGAAAATCATTGTTAAATAATTTTGCAGTAATGCCTTCTAATTTTAATCAGCAGAATACTATTTCCGTTACAAAAAGGGAACTTGAAGTATTGGAGCAGTTAGCTAAGGGATTGAATAATACTCAGATTTCAAACAAATTAAATATCAGTTTACATACGACTAAAGCTCATATCCGCAGTATATTTTCAAAACTTTCTGTTCAAGACAGAACCGAGGCGGTTGTTGTTGCCATTAAAGATAAATTAATTAATGTGTTACAATTGTAAATTTTTTTGTAACATGAGTAAATTTTTAAACTCTAAAATACTTTATATCTATGTGAAGGTATTTAGACTTTAGGTAGGCATAATTAAATGGTTAGTAAAGCAAGCTTTGAAATTGATAATAATATTATACTTCCCGGAACTTATACTAAAAATTTGTCTGAAAATTCTAAGGAAGATAAAAGTATATTCCTTTTGGAGGAGAAGCTTCAGGATGTACAAAATGAAGGCGGAACTATATCTGACGGCTGGGATAATTTTAAAGGTTTAGTCGGTATCGGAACAAGCAGTGAAAAATGTGAAGAATTTATTAATAAATATAAAAACG
Organism: Candidatus Gastranaerophilales bacterium; assembly: GCA_947589255.1. Taxonomy (GTDB): domain Bacteria; phylum Cyanobacteriota; class Vampirovibrionia; order Gastranaerophilales; family Gastranaerophilaceae; genus Avigastranaerophilus. The sequence continues at coordinate 1,860 of CANQAL010000035.1, forward strand.
GTGAAATTTCTTTTGAAGAAGCAATGGCTGAAATAGATAAATTTGATGCAAAACAAGATAGCAGTTTAAATTTATTTTCTAATATAGCAACCAGTATTGCCGCAATAGGTGCGGTTGCAGCAGTTTCGGTATTAACAGGGGGTGCTGCTTTGCCTGTGCTTGCGACTATAGGAATCGGAGCTGCTACCGGTGCTGCTGTAAAAACAGGTTTTAAATTAACGGATAGAGCCACTAATGAAATTAAAGGCGATGCCGGTGATGTAAAAACCATTGCTAAAGATGCTCTATCGGGTGCGGTAACAGGAGGTATTGCAGTAGCTACTGCAGGTACAAGTGCAAGAACTTTTAAAAACGGGTTTTCTATCGGAGGTCATAGACTTGCGGGGAGAGCTGCTTGTATGGCTAAATGTACAAGGACAGGTTTAATTACAGGCGCTGTTTCGGGTTCTTCTAATTACTTAATTGATACAGCTTTTGATGATGATAAAGATTTTAATATGAAAGATTTTGCAGGAACTACTGTTGAAAGTACTCTTGTCGGCGGAACTGTCGGTTGTATAATGGGCGGTGTTAACGGTACTTTAAGGTCTACGGGTGTTTTACATACTACAGATTCAAATGTTGTAACTAATTCTGCTTGTACTGCTTCTTATAAAATCACTAACGATAGAATTCGCAGTTTTGCAGGATAAAATAAATTTATACTTCTCTCAATAAACTCTAACTATTTTTAAGGTATTGTTGTATTAGCGATACCTTTTATGTTATTAAATTATATTATGATTAATTTTGATTCTTTAACTTTAAAATTATTTTTAGATGAAAGTAAAAGTTTCTTTTTAGGTGCTAAAATTCAAAAAATTCAGCAGCCGAGCAGAAATGAACTTATTTTTTTTGTACGAAATAACGGTGTCAGCCGTAAGTTTTATATAAATTTTAATCCTGCCCTTTATCATCTTTGTTTTATGTCTGAGGAAAACGAGAAAAAAAGAAATCTTTCTGTGCCAAAATCTGCTCCGATGTTTTGTATGCTTTTAAGAAAATACATTTTAAATGCCAAAATTATTAAAGTTGATGTACCAAAATATGAGAGAATTTTTGAAATTTATTTTGAATATCATGATGAGCTTAATGAAAAATCAGTGCTTTGTCTTGCGATAGAACTTATGGGCAAATACAGCAATGTAATTTTATATAATTATGATACAAATGTAATTATTGGCTGTGCGCATAATGTAAGTTCCGAAAAAAGTAAAGATAGAGAACTTTCAGGGCTTTTACCTTATACATATCCTAAAAAGCAAAGAAAAACAAATATATTAAAAACGTCCTTTGATGAATTTAAAAATAATATTTCATCCGAAAATTATGCTGATGAAATCTCTCAAAAGTATTATTACTTTACAAAATGTATTGTAAATCAAATAATTGAAAACCTAAACGACTTCTCAATTTTAAATTTATATAATGCTTTACGGGATTTTATTATCTTAAACGTTGTTGAGCCTTGTATTAAAGATGATTTTTTATTTTATTCGGTCAGAAAATATAACGATTATAATCTATTAGGCAGCATTAACGAAATGATTGATAATTATTTTTCGCATCATCAAATGATTTATTTAATTGAAAATATTCGCTCAAAGGTAAATAAAGTAATTGAAAATAATCTTAAAAAACTTACATTGCTTGAAGAAAACCAACTGTCACAAATAAAAAAACTGGATAAAGCAATAGAATATAAAACCAAAGCGGATGTGATTATGGCTAATTCTTATTTTCTTAAAGATTGCCCCAAAACTGTTAAATTAAAAGATTTTGAAAATAATGATTTATTGATTGAATTGGAGGAAAATCTTTCTGCCATTGATAATGCAAATAAGTATTATAAAATGTATAAAAAAGCAAAATCTGCATATGAGCATGCCGAAAATTTAATTAAAGAAACAAAAAAACAAATTTTATATTTTGATGAAATGAAATTTTATACACTTCAAGCTAATTCAATTTTAGAATTAGAAGATATTTATAATGAAGTTTGTAATAGTAAAGATACTCCTGAAAAATTTCAAGAAAAAGTTGATTTTATTGACATTGACGGTTATAAAATTTTTATCGGAAAAAACAAAAAACAAAATGATTATATATTATCAAAACTTTCATCAGCTGAAGATTTATGGTTCCACCCTTTAAATGCACCCGGGGCGCATGTTATTATTAAAATTGACAAAACAAAAGAACAAGTTCCGAATAATGTTATTATAAAGGCAGCTCAATTAACAAAAGAATATTCTTCGCAAAAAAATAATTCTAAAACTTCAATTATATATACAAAAAGAAAATATGTTAAAAAAGCAAATAATAAATTAGCTTTTGTTACTTATAAAAATGAAGTTGAAATTATTGTATAAATTCGCCAAATATATTCTTTGCTTTTGCATCTTTTAACATAAAGTCTTTATAATCGTAATTGTTATGATGGCTGTTATTCATGCCTTCTTTCAGCATATTTTCTTCTTTAACTTTTTTCTTAGTTAAAAGCGAATTTATTGCAGGAAGTCCAAATCCAAGAATTATAGGAATAATTAAACATATTACAGCGGCTGATATTTGTGCATTTATGGTTTTTATTTTTTTAATCCAAGGATTATTTCTTGATTCAAATAATTGCATAATTTTTTTAACTGCTTCAGAATCTTTAGCATTACTAAGCACATTTCTAATTTCTTCATTAGAAGCAGTTTCTAAAGTTCTATTGCTTCCTTTAAGAAGTTCATTTAATAATTTTTCTGATTCCTTATCTAAGCTGAATAATTTACTTAAATTACCTTTATTTTGAGTAATAAAATCACAGAACCCTTCTATTCCGTTTTTATAATTATGGATATTGCTGTATGTATTAACAATTTGCGGAGTATTTAAAAGTCTTACTCCTTTAATAGGTCTTAAGTAGTCAAATTTTTTCAAATTTTGAGGTTTACGGGCAAAAACAAGCCCTGTTGCCTTTTCAGTTGCAATAGAAAGTAATTTTCTAAATATTTTTTCACCGAAACACATTACTACACAGGTAATTAAATCTCTTCTTAAGATTTCGGTTTTATCGTATTTATCTTTTGCCTGACGAGTTCTCGGCCATAATATACCTAAACCCATTATTCCGAGTAATAGAGGAAATGTAACATTACATCCTTCAAATTCAAATGCATTTAATATTTTTGTCTTTAATCCTTCTGCGGGACCTGTTGTTAATTTTTGAGCTAAAGTTTCTATAGAACCGAATGAAGGAGAGTTTTGTTTCCCTTTACCAAATGAAGGATTAGTTTTTTTAGATTTTTTATCTGCTTCTTCTTTTTGTGCCGAAGGTTCTTCTTTAACTAAACCTTTTAATCCTGCATTACCTTTGCCTTCTGCCTTATTATACAATTTCGGGATTATTTGCAGGAACCCTATAACTAATCCGTACATTAAGAAGTTTAATGCAACTCTGCCTACTATCCTATTATTCACTTTTTCTTTAATAAACTTTGTTAAATCACCGATTATATCAGTAGAATTTGTTTTTTTGATGTTATCAAGCTGTGTTTTTGCTTTTTCAATTACATCATCCGCATAAGTTTGCATAAAGTTCATTATATCTTTATTTGATGCTTGTGTACCTTTTATTGTTGACTGCAGAAAATCGGTATGGGCTATATCATCTGCATATTGTTTTGTTATATCGGCAATTTCATAAGCAATTTCCTGTACAACATCAGTTTTTGTCGAATTTGTTGCTTTCCCGAATAATTTAAGACTTTTTTCCGATAAAGTTTTAAGCTTGTTTATTTCTTGAGCTTTATTTGTTATTTCATTGGCATTCAAGCCCGAAACGGAATCAAAAAATCTTTGGGCAAAATCTTTAGCTTTATCTACTGTTTCCTTTGAAACAGAATCTTCATGTTTTGCATTTTTTATCATTTCTTCAAATACTTTTGTGAAGAAATCTTTTGATGTTAATGCCAAATCAGAGCTGTTAAGCGGATTTTCAGCATGTATTTCGCCGAAACTTTTCATAATCATTCTTGGAATTTCAGCTGATTTATTTACTGTTTTCTTTGCTGCGGTTAAACATCCCAAAGGAATTAAGAACATGCTCGGACCTGTCATCATTTCCCTTGTAAGTTCTTTTAGGGCAAATTTTTTGTTTGTCTGCCCGTGGTTTTCTTTTTTATTACGCATTAACCCCATTACAGGTCGTGGGATATTTGTTCCAATCATATCCTGCAAAGTGAAAGATACGAATAAACCGCCTGTTTCAATCTTATTTGTAATCCATAATGCAAAACGGGTAAGTTGTTCGGGAATGCATGAAAGTAAGCCGGCGCCTCCGCTTTTAAACGAAGGAGCATGGTTCATCTTGTATGATGAACTGTTATGTTTTGCCTGATTAATGTTTCTTCTGCCGTCTAATCCCTTTTTTGGTGTGTTTGTGGGGATATTTCCATTGATTTTACTGATTTGCATAATTTATATAAATTATTAACTTACTTTCTTACCTTTCTTTTAAAGGTCTATTAATAAAAAAATTTGCGTATTTTTCCCTAATTTTTCATATTTTTTTACAAAAGTTTAATAAGTGTATTTAGTATACTTAATTTTTAGTTTTTCTTCAAGTCTGAAACCTTATTATTATTAAGTTTGCTTTACATTTATCTTTTATTATGGAAGAAAAATTTATTCAAGGTAATAATATTATTGATGTCTCTTTTACTAATTTTTCTTCCTTAATTGTATTAAGGAAGTTTTTTTATGTTATAAATTACTTGACTTAGAGTTACTCTAAAGCCATAAAATAAAATTGTTAAAAGACAGGAGTAATTATGATTTTAGACAGAGTTTTAACGAAAGAACTTATAGCTGAAGATGTTGAAAAAACTCTGAATATTTGTAATGTATAGTTTTGAGGATAAAATATGTATACAGTAAAAGAAGTTGCAAAAAAAATGGAAGTATCTGAGCATACAATCAGGTTTTGGGCAAAAAGCGGTTTTTTCCCGTTTGTTAAACGAAATTCCAATAATATCAGGCAGTTTGAAGAAAATGACTTGGAATGGGTCAGAATTGTTAAGTGTTTAAGAGGTGTCGGTATTGATAATAAATCAATAAAAAAATATATTGAACTTTGTATAATAGGGGATTCCACCATTAAAGAAAGATATGATATTATAAAGAAAACAAGAGAAAAAGCTCAAAAACAAATGAAGGAGCTTAAAAAACAACTTGAACTTTTGAATTTTAAAGAAAACTATTATAATGAGCTTATAAAAAATAACTCAAAAGATACTTGGAATCCGATGAATAAAAAATAAAGGAGATATTATGAAAGTATTATTATTAAACGGTTCACCGCATGAAAAAGGAAATACATATTTATCATTAGAAGAAATTGCAAAAACATTAAAAGACGATGGAATAGATTCGGAAATATTTTATATAGGAAAAGACCCAATTGCATCTTGCATGGGCTGCGGAGCCTGCTCCAAACTGCAAAGGTGCGTATTTGATAAAGATAAGGTTAATGAATTTGTAAATAAAATGGCGGAAGCTGATGCTCTTATTGTCGGTTCGCCCGTACATTATGCCGGAGCAACAGGTGCAATAACCGCATTTTTAGGTAGAGCCTTCTTCTCGGGCTGGCGCTCAGGTAAAAATGTATTCAGGCTTAAACCTGCGGCTGCGGTTGCTGTTGCAAGAAGAGCCGGCACAAGTTCTACTTTGGATCAATTAAATAAATATTTTGGAATATCTCAAATGCCTGTTATCTCGGGCAGGTACTGGAATGATGTCCACGGTCAGACCCAAGGCGAAGTTAATCAGGATTTTGAAGGTTTGCAAAATTTAAGATTTTTAGCAAGGAATATGGCTTATTTCTTAAAATGCAAGGAAGCAGGGAAAAATGCAGACATTTTACCTCCTAAAGAAGAAGATGTTACATATACAAATTTTGTAAGAAATTAAATAATTTTTATTTAGTTTCCTGATAATTGTTGTCGGTATTAACATCCCATAATGAATTTTTATCAATGTTATTAATAATAATTTTAGCAGCAACAATTCCGCTTAAAACCGAATGATCCATATTATTATATTTATGCTGGCCGTTTCTGCCTATACAATATAAATTTTCAGTTTTATTAATATAATCTTGAATTTTATTAAATTCCGAATAACTGCCAAAATATGCGGGATATGCTTTTTTAATTCTAAAACATTTTATATCTTTAATATAAGAAATATTTGCAATGTCCGAAGAAACCAGTTCTTTAGCGGCAAAATTAATTATTTCATTATCTGATTTATTCCAAAATTCATCATTTTCATTGCAAAAATATTCAAGGCTGACTATTGTATCTTCTTTAAAATTATTTATTATATACGGAGAAAAATTATTCATTATATCTAATCTTCCTGCCTTTATTCCTGTATCTTGCAGATATATCCAGCTGTCAGGCGCGATATTGTTTATTGTCGGATGTTTTGTATTATTTTTTAAATTTATATTATTTAATATAAAGTTTACCAAAATAAAATCTCTATACGGCAAGTTATCGGCTATATCTTTAATTTCGGCAGGAACTTCATTCATATTTGTGATTAAGTCTTTTACAGGCATGGAGGAAATGTATAAATCCCCCTTCAGTATTTTTACTTCATTAGTTTGATTGTCAATATATTCAACATAGCTAATTTCATTACCGTTTCTGTGGATTTTAACTACTTTAGTGTTAAGAATAATTTCTCCGCCCAGTTCTTTTATTTTTTCGGCCATAAGATTATATATTTGAGAACTGCCGAATTTAGGATAATAATATTCATCAATAAGAGAAGTCTCTTTTTTAAAATTTATTTTCAAAAATGTCAATAAAGTATCTTTTAAAACTTTAAATACGGATATTTTTTTAATTCTTTGTTCACCCCACTCTTTTGATATTGAATTAGGATGAACACCCCAAACTTTTTCCGTATAGTTCTCAAAAAATAATTGGTATAAAACTTTACCAAATCGGTTAATCATAAACGATTCAAGGTTTATTTCTTTTTGTTTCTTTAAACAGGATTTTATATAACTTAATCCTGCCAAAACAGTTTTCTTTAAACCTAATGCCTTAAAAATAGCTAAGTTTATTTTGATCGGATAATCAATAAAATGTTTATTATAATAAATCCTTGAAAATCTTTTTCTTTTTAAGAAAACATTATCTTGAATTTCGGGATTTATTTTACCGTTCTCCGATTTGGGAAAACGATTAAGTAATTTATCATCTATGGCAGGACAGTCTTGTATATTTAAAAATTCATTCCATAATTGAAATACTTCATTGTTCCTTGTAAAAAATCTGTGAGGACCTATGTCAATTCCGTTATTATTATGAATAAGTGTTCTGGATAGACCGCCTACACAATCATTTTCTTCTATTATTACAGGCTTAATATCATTTGTATATTTTAATAATGAATAAGCACAACTAAGCCCGGCAGGACCTCCCCCAATAATTACAGCAATTCTTTTTTCCATATTATAATTATATTTATAAGAATATAAAAAGTACAGAGCTTATTTTTCTACTTTAAATGAATAAAATAATTTATCAATGTCTTTAGTATATTTAAGGTTATGTTTTTTTAGTTCATCTTCAACAATATTAAAATTATCAGCAGATATATCCCAGCAAGCTTCATATTTGCCTAATATCCAAATGTTGTTTGAATGGTCAAATTTGTTAAGATTAGTATTTATTAGTTTCCGTTCTGCTTCCCCTAAATTTTCTGCAAGATTATTATAGTCAATTAGTTTTATTTTTTTATTCTCTTTGAAAAATTCATTATAAAAGCTTATGGAAACAGACATAGTAACGGGCAAAATAATAATATCTTTATTATTAATTTTACCGAGTATATTTTTTGAATATTCATAAGTATTATATCTTAAGGGAAGAGGTTCCATTGTATCCCTTATTCTTTCTATTGCCTGTGGATTTGTATGGAAATTAGTAAAATAAAGAATTAATATAGAAATTAAAACAGATTTTAAAGTAATAAGAATCCCGTTTTTATTCGAATAGTGTGGTGGGGGGGGGTAAAAATCTATAACTTTTGCAATTAATATCAAAAAAATAGGAATAAGATATAAACTTACTCTGTAACCAAACGGATAAATTTTCAACAAGGAAGCTGATAGGGCAAATAAAATAATAAAAAATAATATGAATGCTTCTTTTTGTTTATTAAGGAAGAAAAATAACAAACCTGCAAGAGCAAAATATTTTATAAAGATATGAGTTGAATTTAAATTTTCATTAAAAATATAACTGAAAAAATCGTTAATTAATAAATTAAAGGAACTAAAAGAAGGTCCCCAAAAGCCTACCAAAAGATTATTCCAAAAATAATTCATAAAGTCGTAGCAATTTTTGTCTATCAAGTATAAATATAAACAAACACTACAAATACCAAAGAAGATCAATAAAATTTTAGGATTAAAATGTTTTTCTTCAATACATTTAGTTAAAATTAGTGCTGGGATAATAAATATAGCAGGGAATGAGAATAATATAATTATCCCTGAAAATAACGTATATAAGATTGTTTTACGAAATGAAATATTTTTAAAGCTTAAAAATTTAAAGGATAACAATAAAAGAATACAAATTAAAACATCAGAAGAATATGGCCTGAAATCATTTGAGTAATAAATTAACCAAGGGCTGCAAGCAAATAGAAAAAGTCCTGTTAAGATAGCAATTTTATCTTTAAACACGGTTTTTAACAGTAATGAGAATGCTATAATTGAAAAAATTCCTGAAATAAAAGAAATAAAACGGAAAACAAGAAAAGAATGTCCAAAAATATTAAGAAGTATTGAATTTACAATACCCTATAACGGGGGGATTTTTACAAAATCTGAAATACTAAAGAAAAATTTAAATATATTATTATCAAAAAAATGTATGCCTAATAATCGTTCATCATGCCAAAAAGGGATTTGCATAAAGTATAATGAAGCTCTTAAATAAATACCCAATCCGATAAGCAAAAATAAAAGAATATTAAAACAAACATTTTTATAATTTTTAATATTTAACATAATCCTTATCTTCCTTATCTACTTTAAATGAATAAAATAATTTATCAATGTCTTTAGTATATTTAAGATTATGTTTTTTTAGTTCGTCTTCAACAATATTAAAATTATCAGCAGATATATCCCAGTCAGTTTGATATTTGCCTAATATCCAAATGTTGCTTGAATGGTCAAATTTGTTAAGATTAGTATTTATTAATTCCCGTTCTGCTTCCCCTAAATTTTCTGTAAGATTATTATATTTAATTAATTCTATTTCTTTATTTTCTTTGAAAAATTTATTATAAAATCTTATGGAACTTTCCATCGAGACAGGCAGGATAATAATATCTTGATTTTCAATTTCCCTGAGTATATTTTTTGAATATTCATAAGTAGCAAATCTTAGTGGTAGAAATTCCATTGAATACCTTATTCCTTCTATTGTTTCAAGTATTGTATTGAATTGGGTAAGATAAAGAATTAATATAGAAATTAAAACAGATTTTAAAGTAATAAGAATCCCGTTTTTATTCGAATAGTGTGGTGGGGGGGGGTAAAAATCTATAACTTTTGCAATTAATATCAAAAAAATAGGAATAAGATATAAACTTACTCTGTAACCAAACGGATAGATTTTTAAAAAGGAAGCTGATAAAGCGAATAAAATAATAAAAAATAATATGAAAGCTTCTTTTTGTTTATTAAGGAAGAAAAATAACAAACCTGCAAGAGCAAAATATTTGATAAAGAAATGATTTTGATTTAAATCTACCCAGAAAATATAATTAACTAAACAATTAATTAATGAATTGAAAGAATTAAAAGAAGGTTTCAAAAAACCAATTAATTCGCTTTGCCAAAAATTTTTCATAAAACTGTAGCAATTATTGTCAATCATATATAGGTATAAGCAAACAGTACAAATACCAAAGAAAATCAATAAAATTTTAGGGTTAAAATGTTTTTCTTCAATACATTTAGTTAAAATTAGTGCTGGGATAATAAATATAGCAGGGAATGAAAATAATATAATTATCCCTGAAATTAATGTGTATAAGATTGTTTTACGAAATGAAATATTTTTAAAACTTAAAAATTTAAAGGATAACAATAAAAGAATACAAATTAAAACATCCGAAGAATATGGTCTGAATTCACATGAGTAATAAATTAACCAAGGGTTGGTTGAAAATAGTAAAAGCCCTGTTAAGATAGCAATTTTATCTTTAAACACAGTTTTTAACAGTAATGAGAATGCGATAATTGAGAAAATTCCTGAAATAAGAGGAATAAAACGGAAAGCAAGAAAAGAATGTCCGAAAATACTAAGAAATATATGATTTACAATACCCCATAACGGAGGAATTTTTACAAGATCTGAAATACTGAAGAAAAATTTAAATATATTATTATCAAAAAAATGAACACCCAATATTCTTTCATCGTACCAAAAAGGGATTTGCATAAAGTATAATGAAGCTCTTAAATAAATACCCAATCCGATAAGCAAAAATAAAAGAATATTAAAACAAACATTTTTATAATTTTTTATATTTAGCATAATTGTTATTTTATCTGTTGATAATAATTATATACAAACTGAAGTAGAAATTGCAAATTTTATTAAAAATTAATTTAGATAGGTACTTGATTAAAAAAATAAAATGATATATAATGTTTCTATCAATAGAAACAAAAATCATGAAAAATATAAAAGAAATTGCAAAGTTAATAATAAAGACCGGGAATGAAAAAGAAACGGTAAAACTTTTTCAGGAAATTTTTACTCCCGATGAAATATCGGTTATATCTAAACGATGGCGGATTTTAAGTATGTTATCCGAAGGAAAAACCCAACGTGAGATTGCAAAAAAATTAAATGTAAGTTTATGTAAGATCACGAGAGGTTCTAAAATACTTAAAGATAAAAAGTCAGTAGTTTACAGATATTTTATGAAGGAGAATAACGATGAAATTAAATATAATTCCTGATAAGGACGGATTTTTTGGTGCATACGGCGGACAATATATTTCTGAAGAACTAAAAGAAGAATTTAACAGAATAGAAAAAGCCTTTTTAGAAGCAAAAAATGATAGTGAGTTTAATAAGGAACTGGATTATTTATTAAAAAATTATGTCGGTAGACCAAGCCCTATATATTTTGCAAAAAATTTATCCAAAAAATACGGAAATAATATATATTTAAAGCGGGAAGATTTAAATCACACCGGTGCACATAAAATCAATCATTGCTTAGGAGAAGTGCTGCTTGCAAAGAGAATGGGCAAGAAAAAAGTAATAGCAGAAACGGGAGCGGGGCAGCATGGTGTGGCATTAGCTACGGCAGCTGCACTATTAGGGCTTGAGTGTGATATTTATATGGGTGAAGTTGATGTTATTAAGGAAAAACCTAATGTAGACAGAATGCGGATATTAAAAGCAAATATAATTTCCGTAAAAAGCGGTGCTAAAACTCTAAAAGAAGCTGTAGATGAAGCATTTATTGCATATATGAAGGATTATAAGAATACAATGTATGCGATAGGTTCTGTTGTAGGCCCGCATCCTTTTCCTATGATAGTAGAGTATTTTCAATCTATAGTAGGCACTGAAGCCCGGGAGCAATTTATTGAGCAAGCCGGAGTTTTGCCTGATATGGTGCTTGCCTGTGTCGGAGGCGGATCTAATGCTATAGGTTTATTTAACGGATTTATAGAGGATAACGAGGTTGAAATATTTGGTGTTGAGCCTTTGGGAAAAGGTGAAAAGGCAGGGCAGAATGCGGCAAGTATTACTTACGGAAAAGACGGAATACTTCATGGGTTTAAATGTAAACTTCTGCAGGATGATAAAGGAAATGTATTAAATGCATACAGTGTAGCAAGCGGCTTGGATTACCCCGGGGTAGGGCCTAAACATTGTTATCTTAATGAAATTAAACGAGTTAAATATGTTACTGTTAATGATGTTGAGGCAGTAAATGCCTTCTTTGAACTTTCTGAAACGGAAGGAATAATACCTGCTCTTGAAAGTTCGCATGCAATCGCTTATGCAATTAAGTTATCCGAAAAAGTAAAAAATAAAAATATACTGATAAATCTTTCCGGCAGAGGTGATAAAGATTTAGCTTTTATTTTGGAAAATTTTTCAAGATAACAGCCGAATAACCGTAATAAATATGTTAATGCACTTTTTTAGTGCATTAACATATCATACATATCTAAAATATTGCCCATTTCGTCTTGACCTTGGGAATTGTTATTATTAAATAGATTTTGATATTTTGTATCAAAAATATTCAATGAGGCATATATTAAGGATTTTACGATTTCAAATTGTTCGTGTTTATCCAGTTCGTTAAAATTTTTAGTTAAATTAAGTCTGTCTATGTGTTTTCTTTTGGGTTTATCGCTTAAGCCCTGCATTTTCATAATATTGCTGTATTTATAAAGCGGAGATTCTTTAATTTTATTAATAAAATCGTCTGAAAAATTATTTTCCAATATAATTCCTTCTCTTATGAGTTCAACCAGCATAGCGGTTTTGTAGAATTTATCTCTGGTTAAAGTATCATCAGGTAATTTTTTGGCAAGCCGAATATTAAATTCAGCACTATTTACAAAGTCATTAGAACTGTCGGTTAAGTTTTCCCTAAACTTTTCAAGTTCTGTTTGTGAAAAATTATTTGCTTCAAAAGCATTTGAGGCAAGGTTTAATCCGTCATGTATAAAACTCATTGATAAAATTTCAGGAAGATGTCCTGCCGGAGTATTAACCAATCTTTGATTAACCAAGTCTTTAAACTTCCAGCGCAT
>CANQAL010000036.1 GCA_947589255.1 Candidatus Gastranaerophilales bacterium
TATCCTTTTTCGATAAGTTCTTCTTTTATATCTTTATTTATTGTAAAGTCAAAAAGAATTATATCTTTTGTATCTATAACTATATAATCATATTTATCATTCATATGATATGTATTAAAAACATTTTCGGTGGATAAGTACCAAACAGTGTTTATTATTGAATTTAAGTAATCCATCGGATTTTTAAGCCCGCTTCCGTCCCGTGAGCCTTCAAGACGAAATTCCAATATTCTTGTATTTTGATTATTTAATTGGTCATAAATTTTCCATGCCGGCCAGCTTTTAATTAAATCGCCGTCAACCAGAAGCATATTTTCATAATTAACAGGCTTCATAAGTCCCGGTAAACCGGCTGATGCTCTTACGGCAAGTGCTACTTCTTCATCGGGAGTTGTTTCTTTTGAAAATATAAAGGGGGTATTTGTGTTTAAATCAAGTGTTAGTATATATAAATCTTTTGTTAAATCTTTAAATTTGACTTCCTGTGATATATTTTTTTTATAATTCTTACCTTTTACTTTATAACCGATTTTTTCTCTTAACCAATCAAGAAAAATTTCGCCCTTGCTTATTGATAAATCATTATTAAATATATTTATATTTATATCTTTAAACATCAGGAAATTAAAATCAAAAAAGAGTTCTTTTATTTCTTCTTCCCTGTAGCCTGAAGCTAATAATGCGGCAAAAACAGCACCTACCGATGAACCTGCTATTGAATTAATTTCAATATTCAGCTCTTTTAAGGCTCTTATTGCGCCGACATAACACATTCCCCTTATTCCGCCGCCGCCAAATATACAATTATATTTTAACCCTTCTGCCAAAAAAAACTCCTTTTAAATACAAAAAGCCTTTGGGATTATCCCAAAGGCTTTATATATATTATTTGCAATTTGCAGCTTCTTCTTCTGTTACACCTTTAATGGTTAAGCTTACTTTGCCTCTGTCATCGATTTTAATTATTTTAACAATAACTTCATCGCCTACATTCAGTCTGCCTTCTATTGTATCAATTCTTTCTTTGCAGACTTGAGATATATGTACCATCCCGTCTTTACCCGGTGCAAGTTCTACGAAAGCCCCGAATTGAACAATTTTAACAACTTTGCCTTTACAAACAAGACCTTCAACAGGCTTAAATGTCATTTGGTTAATCATTTTCATTGCGATATCTGCACCTTCTTTATCGTTAGAAGTTATTGTTACACGGCCGTCATCCTGAATATCGATTTCTGCGCCCGATGCATCAATAATTCCTCTGATATTTTTACCGCCGGGGCCGATTACGGTACCTATATCTTCAACGGGGATTGTCATTGTAAATATTCTTGGTGCAAATGGTGATAATTCTTTAGCGGGTTCTGATATTACTTCTCTCATTTTTGATAAGATATGAAGTCTGCCCTCTTTTGCCTGCGCTAATGCTCTTCTTAAAGTGTCATTAGCGATGCCTTTGGCTTTCATATCCATTTGAAGAGCTGTTATTCCGTCGTCATTACCTGTTACTTTAAAGTCCATATCACCTAAAAAGTCTTCAATGCCTTGAATATCTGTTAATACAACGGGTTCTCTGCCGGGTTCCGTTATCATACCCATTGCAACTCCGCCAATCATGCACTTAACGGGAACACCCGCATTCATTAATGCCATTGAACTTCCGCAGGTTGACCCCATTGATGTTGAACCGTTTGATTCAAGTACATCAGAGGTTACTCTTATTGTATATCCGAATTCTTCTTGAGTGGGGAGTGCGGGAACATTAGCTCTTTCCGCTAAGTTTCCGTGTCCTACTTCTCTTCTGCCGGGACCTCTTAATGCTTTTACTTCACCGACTGAAAATCCGGGGAATATATATTTATGCATGTATGTTTTTTCTGTTTCAGGGTCAACACCATCGAGTTCCTGTTTCATGCCGGGGCCTGCGAGTGTAGCTACTGAAAGTATTTGAGTTTGACCTCTTGTAAATACCGCACTTCCGTGAGCTCTTGGTATAACACCGACTTCGCACCAGATTGGTCTTACTTCGTTTGGTTTTCTTCCGTCGGCTCTGACACCTTCATCAAGAATCATCGCACGCATTATTTTCTTTTCTGCCGCTTTAAATTCTTCTGCAACAAAGTCGATTCCCGTTTCTTCCATTATTTGATTGATGTAGTGGTCTTCACCTAAAGCTTCAACTTTTTCTTTTACAAGTTTTTTAGCTTCATCAAGTTTATTTTGTCTGTATGTTCTGTCAAAATTATGATATGCGTCAAATATCATATCGTGGGCGGTTTCGTTAATTATATTTTTTAATTCCGTTGTATCATAAGGGTTAACAAATTCTTGTCTTTCAACTCCGCATTCTTTTGCAAACTGTAATTGAGCTTCGCATTGTTTTCTGATTTCAACTTGCGCAAATTCAACGGCTTCCATAATATCGTCTTCCGTAACGAATTTACAACCGGCTTCAACCATGATTACACTGTCATGTGTACCTGCTACAACTATATCCAAGTCTGATTTATCAGCTTCCTGGTGTGTAGGGTTAGCAATAAGCTTTCCGTCAAGTTTAGAAACTCTTACAGCGCCAACAGGGCCTTCAAACGGTGCTCCTGATAACATTAATGCACATGATGCACCGAGCATTGCTAAGGTATCAGGTTGATTTACCTGATCATAGCTGAATAACTGTGCTACTATTTGAATATCATTTCTGTATCCTTTTGGAAACAATGGTCTTAGAGGCCTGTCTATTAATCTTGAAATAAGGATTGCTTTATCGCTTGCCTTACCTTCGCTTCTGTTATAACCGCCCGGAATTCTTCCTATAGCGGACATTCTTTCTTCATAATCTATTAATAACGGAAAAAAATCTATTCCAACTCTCGGCTCTGGGCTTACACAACAATGTACAAATAACATTGTATCTCCGCATCTTACCGTAACTGAGCTGGTAGCTGATTTTGCATACTTGCCCGTTTCAATGGTTACTGTCTTTTCACCAACGGGAATTTCAATTTTCTTTGTTTCTACCATCTTTTTTCTCTTTTCTTTTTATACACTTCTCTATTTTCATTTTTGATTATATATTAAACATATAAGATTTTGTAATGTTTTTTAATTTTTATGTATAATTCTTTTATGAATAAGATTTTTAAAATATTACTTTTAAATTGTTTTTTTATTTTTTTACTTTTTCAAATATTCGAATTCTTTGAATATAAAGCACATTATTTAGTTGAATATCAAAAAGGATGGAACATGGAAAAAAATAGTTTTTTTAATAATCTGTTTATTTTTCCGCTTCATAATTTTGATAATGCATTAAAAAATGCAATAAAAGGAACTCCCGTAGGAAATCGTATACATTTTAGAATCGATAGTGTTGATGTTAAAAATACAAAGTCACCTGTTATTCTTTTTGGTTGTTCTTTTACTTTTGGTGCAGGTCTTAATGATAATGAAACATTTTCTTATAAGCTGAGTAAATATACGGGAAGAAATGTTTATAATCGAGGACTTTCAGGATACGGGGTCCAGCATATGTTATATATGTTAAATGATTCTGATTATTGCTTTTTACCCCCCCCGCGCACTCCTCTCGCACACAATATATAATATACACTTTTATAGAAAATCATATATTCAGACTGTATAAAGCAAATGATTATTTTGATATTTATCTGATGTTTTATAAGTATGATAAAAATAATAAGTTGAAAAAGTATTCCGAAAAAGATTTATGGTGGTGGCATTCTTATATTTTAAGAAATATTTATATGAAAAAAATTGACAATTTTGTAATAAAAATTTTAAATAAAAAAAATAATTTTTTATTAGATCATTTTCTTCTGGCAAATAAAAAAATAAAAGAAATATATCCGAATTCGGAATTTGTTATTTTTGTTTATAATGGAGATTTACAAATACAATTAATTCAAGAAGAGCTGGAAAAATCAGGTATTAAAGTTGTATATTTATCCGAATTATCCGATATTGATTTTTCTCAACCCTATTATAGACTTGATGAACAGCACCCTAACAGCAAGGCTTGGGATATAATTGTTCCTTTGCTTGCAAAAAAATTAAATCTATAATTTATTTTTATTGATATAATATTTATTATGTTAATAGGTCGCGTTATAAAGATATTTTCAGACTTTTATTATGTCGAAACTGATTTTGGCATTGTTGAGTCTAAACTGAGAACTGTTTTAAAAAAACAAAAACAGGAAATTTATACGGGGGATTTTGTTGAGCTTGAGCAGTTTGATAAAAATTCAATGCAGGCTTTTATATCATCTGTTAGAAATAGAGAAAACTTAATAACTCGGCCTAAAGTTGCTAATATATCTCAGGTTATAATCGTATCGGCACTAAAAGAACCTGATTTAAGCTTTGAACAATTAGACCGTTATATTGCACATTGCGAGTATCATAAAATTAAGCCCGTTTTATGTT
This sequence comes from Candidatus Gastranaerophilales bacterium, assembly GCA_947589255.1. GTDB lineage: Bacteria > Cyanobacteriota > Vampirovibrionia > Gastranaerophilales > Gastranaerophilaceae > Avigastranaerophilus. Next base: position 4,447 of record CANQAL010000036.1, read on the forward strand.
TTAACAAAGAAGATATAGACGATTTATCTGAATTGAAACAAAGAATAATTGGTACATATTCAAATTTAAATTATGACATAATGTTTACTTCTGCTCTTAAAAGAACCGGAATTGATGAGTTAAGACCTGTTTTAAAGTCTAACACGACAATATTGTGCGGTCAGTCAGGTGTCGGAAAATCTTCTTTAATCAATGCTATATTTAATGAAACTAAGTTAAGGACACTTCCTGTCAGCGATAAAACAAAAAGAGGTGTTCATACAACAAGGCACTGCGAATTAATTCAGCTTGAAGCTGATACTTTTATTGTTGATACACCTGGGTTTTCGCATTTAAAGTTTGATTTTCTTCTGCCTTGTGAAGTTCAAAATCTTTTTGCAGAATTTAAAGATAAAAAAATAAAATGCAGGTTTAAAGATTGTTTGCATATAAAAGAGGACGGATGCGGTGCGGAAAAGATAAAAAAGAATATGGCAGAAAGCAGATTTGACAGCTATGTTAAATTTGTTAATGAAGCTAAAGAATTTGAATTTAAAATTTCTAAATCTTCAATAAAAAAAGAAGCAAGTGTTAAATATAATAAAAATAAAATAATGACAAAAATTTCAACTAAAAAAAGAAATTTATCAAGAAAAACAATTAATCAAAATATAGATATAGAAGAGACAAATTAAAATGGAAGAATCGGCAAAAATAAGATTTGATGAATTAAGACAAACAGTAGAAAAACATTTAGATAAATATATTGAGGTTTTATACCCTGAAAGTATTTATAAATCAATGAGATACTCAATGCTTGCGGGCGGAAAAAGATTAAGGCCCGTCATGGCTATAGAAACGGCATCATTATTTAATGTTCCTATTGAGAACATTATTCCTGCCGCTTGCGCAATAGAAATGCTTCATTGCCAAAGCTTAATACATGATGATTTACCCTGCATGGATAATGATGATTTCAGAAGAGGGAAACCGTCAAACCATAAGGTATTTGGCGAGGCAATAGCAACACTGGCGGGGGATGCGCTTTTAAGTTTTGCTCCTAAATTAATTATTGATAAAACTCCTAAAACAGTTGAAAGTGAAATTATATTAAATGTTTTAAACGAATTTTTTATTGCTGCGGGGGTAGATGGTATTATTTCAGGTCAGGTTGTTGATTTAGAATCTGAAAAAAAACAAATTTCAGATGAAGTGTTGAATTATTTATATGAGTATAAAACCGCAAAACTCTTTAAACTGGCGGTTAGAACCGGCGCTATTATCGGAAAAGCCACAAAACAACAGCTTGAGGATTTAACTATGTTTGCTCAATACTTTGGGCATGCGTTTCAAATATATGATGATATCTTAGACGTTACTTCAACCCTTGAAGAATTAGGCAAAACCCCGGGGAAAGATATAGCAGAACAAAAATCAACATATGTTTCAATGTACGGATTAAATGCTGCTAAAAAACAAGCACTATTTCTTTGTGACAGTGCATGTGATATACTTAAATTAAATAGTTTAAATTCGGAGATTTTAATAGGAATTGTAAAAAATATTGTTGAGGGATTGAAAAAATGTTCTTAAATACCAGTTATGAAATTATTACAAATGGAATAGAGGCTGCTATTGTTGCCCAATTATTAAAATTTATCGGGCATGTGATATTAAAGAAAAAAGTTGATTTTCAGGTGCTTGCAACAACAGGCGGCATGCCAAGTGCTCATACGGCCGGAGTGGTTGCGCTTTCATCTACGGTCGGGTTTATTTGCGGGTTTGATTCGGTTGAATTCGCTATTGCTCTTGGATATGCTTTAGTTGTTATGTACGATGCGGCGGGCTTGAGAAGGTCAACAGGTAAAATTGCAGCCTGCTTAAATAAAATTCGTGATGACTTTTATGCTTCAGGACAAATGCCTGCCGAAAGACTTAAAGAACTCTTGGGTCATACTCCTTTTGAGGTCTTTGTGGGTGCGTTATTGGGGCTTTATATTGCGTTTATGAATCATTTTTATTTATTTCAATAGGCGATGATGGATAATTTAGAATTATTTAATAATTATATTGACCCGATATGCGCTTTTTCAGATAATCAAATTATTTTCAAAAATAAAAGCTTTATTAATACTTTTAATAATTATTCTTCATTTGAAAGATTTAAAAAACAATTTAATTTTAATTTATGTTTTTTATCATCAGATAATATTGCAAATTTAACTCCGATTGATATTCTTTTAAATTCAAAAGAAAATTTTCATACAATATGTACTTTTCAAAAGGAAAACGGCGAATATTTATATTTTTATATATATTCTTTTAAATATTTAAACTGTTTGATTGCGGTTTTTAAAAATATAACATCTGAAAATTCCGTTGAAAATTATAAAAAAAATTACCTGGAACTGGAAGAAAAATATAAACAGGGTCAAAAAGATGCCGAAAAATATTCTATGCTGCAGGAACATGCTCAGGCTCAAGTTTTAAAAATGGGAATTATTAACAGAATTTCTCTTGTTATAAGAGAAACTAATAATATAGAAACGGTTTTATCTTCCGCTCTCGGAGAAATTAATAATCTTCTCGGCTCTTTTAAAACTTACTTTTCGGTTAAATCAAATAATACTTTTAAAATAAAATACATAATTCCTTTTTATGAAAATGAAATAAATAAAAATACTTTGTATGAAAATAATATATTAAACAGAATTAAGGATAAAAATATAACCGTAACAAGTTGTTTAAAGGAATATGCAAATTCTGAAATAATCATGCCAAGCGGAATTACAAGAATAATAATTCCAGTGTACAATAAAAATAAACTTCTTGGCATAATTGTCACCTTAACAAGGCAAAAATTTAAGCTTGAAGATAATATTGAAATATTGGAATCAATATCTGTACAGCTTTCAAGTTCATTAATACAGGCAGGATTAATAGAGCAATTAAATAAAAAAAATAAAAAATTAGAAAAAACATTAAATCAATTAAAAGAAACTCAGTTGCAATTGATAAATACGGAAAAAATGGCATCGGTTGGTCAGTTGGTATCAGGTGTTGCTCATGAAATCAATACCCCTTTGGCTTCTATAAATTCTAATACCGCAATGATAAATAAACTGATAAATTCACAAAATAACATTGCTGAAAAAACTCACGAGCTTTTAAAAGAATTAAATGATATTAATCTTGAAGCAGCAAAAAGAATATCTGATATTGTTCTTTCCTTAAAAAGGTTTGTACGGCTGGATGAGGCACAATTTCAAGAAGCTGATATTAATAATGAACTCGATTTAACACTAAAACTAATGGCGCATGAGTTAAAAAATAATATTAAAGTTATAAAGAATTATTCAAAACTCCCGCCTGTACTTTGCAGTGTTAATATGCTAAATCAGGTATTTATGAATTTACTTATTAATGCTTGCCATAGTATAAATGAAAAAGATGGTTTGGGCGAAATTGCCATATCAACAGCCATTGAAGATAATAATCTTGTTGTAAAAATAAAGGATAACGGTATCGGCATAAAAAAAGAAGTTCAGAATAAAATATTTAATGCCGGATTTACAACTAAAAAAAACGGCTTAGGAACAGGGCTTGGGCTTGCTATATCTAAAAAAATCATAGACCTTCATAAAGGCACCATCAGTTTTGTATCTAATGAAAATAAAGGTACTGAATTTACTGTAACAATCCCTATAGATAAAACTACATAGAATACTTTTCTTTTAACTGCGGCAGTATAAAATCCCATAATTCGGAGGTGGGATGTATTTCATCTTCTAACCAATATTTTCTTTCATAATAATTAATATTATTAAGAAATTCCCGTGCTTTTATTACTTCGATTCCATAGGAATTTAATGTTTTAATTTCATTTTCAGGCAATTCCAGATGGGATGTTTCGGGGAACTCCAGCATAATAAATTTTGCATTGGGATATTTTTCTTTTGATAATCTGTATATTTCTTTCATCATTGCATTAAAAAGTTTAAAATCTTTTTCTTCTTTATCAATATCAAGAAAAATTTTTTTGTTTAAAATACTTTTTATAAAAAATGAAGAGTAAATAAATTTAAATTTCGGTTTTATTTCTTTTAATTTCCCATATTTATCTGCTTTATATCTTAAATTAAACATATAAATTAACGGGGATATTTGATAATTATACAGTCTGTGCAGATGATTCCATATAAATACATAAATTATATAATCGGCATTTTTGTATTCATTGTTATTATCGGTATTTAACAGCTGATAATATATAAATTGAGTGCCCGTAGCGCCTTTACTTCTATTAATGCAGCTTCTTCCGGTAAGTTTTGATAACTTACTGCAAGGAGTATTTTCATCATTTAATCCCGCTCCTTCGGCAAACGAACATCCAAATAAAATTATGGGATTTTTTTTTGTATCTTCTTTAATTATTGATTTTCTAAAATTTTCGGGATTAAAATCTTCTAAAATTTTATATTTTGTTTTAAATTCATTAGCTATCGGGTCTGTTCCTGATTTATTTGCTTTCATTATAAAGAATTCGTTTTTATTTTTTATTGCAATAAACGATGTGAATTCTGCTATACCTAAGACAATAACTATAAGAAGTAAATTTATTATTATTCTTTTAAACATGAAAAATCCTTTATAACAAAATTATAATTGAAATATAAATCTTGTTATTTTTTTATTATATAATTTCAAATAAAAGAGGTATATATGAGTATAAAAGCGCCAAAAGGAACAAAGGATATACTGCCTGACGAAATTGTAAATTGGCAGTTTATAGTACAAAAAGCAAGTGAAGTATTTAAAAAATATAACTTAAAAGAAATAAAAACTCCTATTTTTGAAGATACAAATCTGTTTGAACGAGGTGTCGGAGATACAACAGATATTGTAAATAAGGAAATGTACACCTTTATAAAGAGTGACAGAAGTTTAACTTTGCGTCCCGAAAATACGGCAGGTGTTGTCAGAGCATACTTAGAACATAACATGTACAGAGAAAGTCCTCCGTTAAAATTTTGGTATTTCGGTCCGATGTTTAGATATGAAAGACCGCAGGCAGGCAGACAAAGACAGTTTCATCAAATCGGTGTTGAAATGTTTGGTGTTCAGGATGCTTCTATTGATGCGGAATGTATTATGATGGCTGTAGAATTTTTAAAATCCGTCGGACTGAATAATTTAGTAGTCGAACTTAATTCAATAGGCTGTAATACCTGCAGAACAGAGTTCAAGGAACAATTAAAAAAGAATATTGCTCCGTTTTTAAATGAGTTATGTGATGATTGTAAAAGCAGATATGAAAAAAATCCGTTGAGAATTCTTGATTGTAAAAATGAATCATGTAACAAGATATTTGACGAACATAATTTAAAAAATAGTTTAAGCCGAATAGAATTATGTCCTGATTGTTTAACTCACTATGAAAAATTAAAAACATATTTAAACGAGTTGAATATAAAATATGTTGAAAATCCTTTCTTGGTACGAGGTTTGGATTATTATACAAAAACAGTTTTTGAAATAAAATCAGAAAGTTTAGGCTCTCAAAATGCCGTATGCGGAGGCGGAAGATATGATAATCTTGTTGAAACACTTGGCGGTCCTCATACTCCTGCCGTGGGCTGGGCAATGGGTGTTGAACGATTAAATGCACTCATTCCTCAACAAAATAGTGAATTAATTGATTTTTATGTAGTTTCAGATAATCAAATTGAAGCCGTAAAATTAACTGCTAAATTGAGAAACTGTGGTTTTAATGTTGAATTTGATTATAATACGAGAAAATTTTCAAAACAGCTTGAAAAGGCATCTAAAATTGCTGATTATGCTGTTATCCTTGGTGAGGAGGAGTTAAAATCAGGTTATTATACGGTTAAAAATTTGAAAACTTCAAATCAGGAAAAAATGACATATAATCAATTAATAAATATTAAAAAATAAGGTGTTTAACAGCGGAAAGCTCTTCATATGTTGCTCCGGCTTCCGTTAGTTCTTCCGAGGTAATTCCAAACAGACTTATTAAGTTTTTTATATCAGCCCCAAGGGAATTATTTCTTATGCCGTTTATTATATCTAGAACAGCATCAGCTCTTTTTAAAGAGGTAATGTCATTTTCTCTTGCTTTATTAAAACTTCTTTTTTTAGCTTTACCCATAATTTTAAATATTAATACAAAAAATATTAAAAAATATTGTAAAAAAATGTAAATTTTTAATTACAAAATAATTTCATCTGGCAATTTTTTATATCTTTTACGGTTAATTTTGTTGTATTATTTGAAGGTAATAAAGGAGTAATAAATGAAAATTTCGCAAGTTAACAGCTTCCAAAATTTTGGTAAGTTGAAGAAGAATAATAAAAATAAGACACAAGTTTCTGCAAAACCGTCTTATGAAAAAATTGAATATAACGATAAACTTGAACAAGAAGCAATTAAAATGAATACCAGAGCATCAATGGCTATTGCAGCCGCACTGCTCGCCGGGGCAGTGGGTTCGGGGGCTTATCTGTATTCGATAAAAAGACCTGTAAATACTCCTGAAGTATCAAGAATTCCTGCTGATATAGCTGATAGTTCAATTGTTGATTTTCCGTCAGAAATTGAAACTGAAATATTCTATGTAGACAATAATTACGGAAAAGAAAATAAAACAAATCCTGCTGATATTGTTGAAGTTGAGCCCGCTATTGAAGAAGGAAAAGTTGAAGATAAAACCGCGGAAGTTCAGGTAGAAGTTCCTCATGAAGCAAAAAGTTCTAAGGAAACAAAACAGCCGTTTAAAAATGAATCTGTTAAAAAAGAAGAAAATGTTGAACATATTGAAGATAGCGAAGTAATATATGAACCTGAAGAAAGTGAAGTAGTATATGAACCCGAAGATGTAGAATATATTTTCGAGCCGGAAAATTCAGTTCCAAATTATATGGGTGATTATTTAAATCCTGAAATTGGTATACCTCCGCAATTTATACCTCCTTATGTATGGAATCCCGATATCTCAGATGGAAATTCAGGAGAAGAAGCAATACTTGAATTTAAAAGTCCATTCGACGGCAAAACAATAAAAGAAACAGGACGTGATGACGTTGCAGGTTCGGTATTATTTGATGACGGTTCAATTTTAGTTGAAAAATCAGGTATTTTATATGCTTCAAACGGAACATATGTTGATTTTAATGAATATATGCAAGAAGGTGAAGGCATGCCTATTCCTATACATGTATCAACCTACAATACAGATTCATTTGTTTTTGAAGATATTAAAATTGGGGATGAAACGTTTTATCCTGTAGGAATGACCGAAGAGGGAAATGTAAAATTCAACGACGGTTCTGAAGTTGATGTAAAAACAGGATTAGTAACAAGAACAAACGGGTCAGTATATCATTATGTTACGGGTGATATGTTAAGAGGCCCCGTAAATGACAGCGAAATAGTAATTGATAATGATAAACCGAGATATCCTTATCCTGCATTTCCTCCGTTTTATGATCCTATAACAGGTGAAGAACATAAAGAAGTTGAAAGAACAAAGACATCAATCATTTATGATGATGGTTCTGTTTTTGATATAGTAACAGGGAAAACAACAAGACCGGATGGTTCTGTTTGGGGTTATGGACCTGTTTTATTACAAGTACCTGAAGATCCGAGCGGATTAGCACCATACAAAGATGAAGATGATAATGCTCATTATGCAGTTGAATGTGATGTTAAAAATAATACGGCAACATTTGATGATGAGTCAAAATTCTTTGTAGAAGCAGGCCTTTTAGTAAAAGCAGATGGTTCATATTGGTCTTGGAACGGTTGTACAACAACAATGCCGGAGAGATTACCTCAAGTTGAACCGGTTCCGGGTGATCCGCTTCCTCCTCCGACGAGAGAACCTTAATAGTAAATAATTAAATAATTTATAAAAGCGGTCTTTTTAATTAAAAAGACCGCTTTATATTTGCTATTTTATTAAATGTAAATAAATGTAAATTTAATTGTAAAAATTGTTAGAATTTCGCAAAAAATAACTTTCAGCATACTTTCGTTTGTATGATAATTTTTATAAGTAAGGAGTTAAAGCATGCAAATCAGTAAAATTAATACTAATCCGATAGATTATAAACATTCTTTTGAAAGAAATAAAAAAGTAAATACAGAGGAAAATCAATATACACAAAGTCCTATAAAAGGCTCGAAAATGGATTCGGCTGATTTAATTAAAGGACTTGCACTTGCAGGATTATTAAGTGCAACAGCAGTTTCAGCAGGCGGGTGTGTTGCTAATAATGTAAAAAATGATCCAACGGTTCCTCAAACGCAAACTACAGTTCCTGACACAGTACAAACTCCTGATGTTCCCGATACTATAGCTGCAGATCAAGATAAAATAAATGACCTCGGAAATGAAATAGATGCAATGTTAAGTACATCAGGTAAAACAGAACTTGCCGATGTTCATTCTGTTGCTATGCCAGTTACCGAATTTTATTTTACAAATTCAGACGGTGAAGCTGTTCTTGCCCCTGACAAAGATATTAAAACAAATGATGCAGGTTCCGTAATCGTTACTATTACTGAAAACCCATCAGAAGATGATACTGAGGGTAATACATTAAATGAAATTATTGAAAAAGTTTATGCAGATTCGTTAAATCATTATGAAGGTGAAGAAAGAATAACCGTAAAAAATAAAATTATTGATGAAATTATTCAATCAAACCCTTCGTTATCAGAATATGTAAAAGCCGAACTCGGGGAAGATGCAAAAAGCTATGCCGTAATTCAAAATCTTGATTTATACAGCGGGGCATCAAGCAGTGATGAAGCATTAGATTCAAGAATGTTAATCATGCCCGAAACAGTTGTTTATCAAGTACAAGGCAAAGAACCTGAAAAAACCGTATTCTTCAGTTCATCTGATACATACAGACCTGTTTCGGAATCAGCAAGTGTTGTTAAAGCTGATGATTCCGAATTAATGGATGATGAATATAAATCATTTGCAGATATGATATATGGCTCATACGGTAAAGATATTACGGATGAAGCATATAGAGATATCGTATATGCCGTAGTTAATGCACCTCAAAATGCTGATGAATTTGAAAATATCATTGATAACATGAATTTCTATGAAATTCTTGAAACAGCAAATATAAACGATTTAAATCGTGCATTAGAAGAAAATACGGATGACGTAATGCTCGGATTATATCTTCCTTCTGTAAGTACATTGAGAATTCAGGCTAATAATGCCGATATTAATACAAAAGTAACGGATGGAACAGTTTATCAGTTATCACCCGGGTATACAACTTTTGGTTTAAACGATAGAGCTATTTTACTGACAGATAATACAAATCCTGACGGTAATATGGCTCCCGGCTCTATATTTAAACTTGAAGATGTTCTTCAGTATTATTCTTCTCCTGACGGTAACGGAAGATTTGCTAATGTAGTAGACGGTAAACTTGTTAAAAACGATAAAATTAACTATGGTGAGCAGTTTGCTCAAAGTATATTACAACAAGTTGCATATGCGAACTTAGATATATTTGCTTCAAGATATGAAGATCAAAACGGTATTTATTATTACGGAATCTTTGATGTTGACCCTGATTTTGATACAACCGGAAAATCTTTAGAAGAAATTTTAAGTCATTCTAAATTGAATGTTGATAGAATGATGGGTTACAGCTTTGTTGATAAAAACGGTGAATTAAGATTTAATGACGGAGTTGAATTAAAGCTTCCTCAATTTAATTACAGAATAAATGATTGTGATACTTTAAAAGCATGTGACTGCGGTGATAAATGCGGCGATGGTAATGAATGCGAATGTCCTGAAATTCAAGGATGTCCTTGTCCGGAAGATGAAAATCCGGAAGATCCCGCTTGTAACTGTCCGCCAAAAGAACCGGGGTGTAATTGTCCGAAAGATGTACCGGATGTTGAGATCGTACCGGAAGAACCCGATGTAGAAATTGTTAATGATGAGCCAACAGTTCCAACACATCCAACTGTTCCGACACAACCAACTCATCCGACACAACCAACACATCCGACACAACCAACACATCCGACACATCCGACACAACCAACACATCCAACTCATCCAACTCAACCAACTCAACCAACACATCCGACCTATCCAACGGATCCTACAGACACGCAGCCGACGGATCCTACAGACACGCAGCCGACGGATCCTACAGACACGCAGCCAAC